>JANMVY010000008.1:0-8913 GCA_031393535.1 Actinomycetes bacterium
GCCGGGTGCCACGCTCAACGTGTCGACCCAGTAGGGCTGATCAAGCGGGAAACCGTCCTTCGCGATCACCAGTTGGGGGAACCGGTGCTGGTGCATCGGGTGGACCTGGAGGCCTTCGTTGAAGTAGTGGATCTCGATCCAATCGCCGACCTTCGCCTTGTAGGGCTGGGTCGCCGGAAAGCTTTTTCCGTTGAGGCTCAGCCCGATGACCCCGGCGTCGTTCAACACCATGGGGATCTCCTGGCTGACCTTGATGTTCGACGGGATGGTCACGCCACCGATCGTGCGGCCGACGGGAAGGGGCTCCTGCCCGACGATGAAGGCGCCGAACAGGCCGTTCGTGACCTGCATCTGCGCGTGATTGTGGGCGTGGTACATGGCCACGGCCACCTTGTCAGTCACGAACGAGTAGGTGAACGACGCGCCGGGCTGGATGAGCTTCTGGGTGATCGGGGACACGCCGTCCACCTCGAATGGCACTGCGATGCCGTGCAAGTGCACATCCGTACCCATGGGAAGCCTGTTGGTGACGACCATCTTGACCTTGTCGCCGACGTTCGTGCGGAGGAGCGGACCGGGCACCATGCCGTTGTAGGTCCACGCTTTGACGATCTTGCCGGGCGAGACCTCCCAATCGACGATCTCAGTAATGAGGTCGAACTGTTTCGTGCCATCGCTCAGGATCTTCGGGGCGAGCTCCTGATTCCCCTGGCCTTTCGTGGCGGCGGGGAACTTCAGTATCGAGTCGGTCATGGCCTTGTCGAGTGCGGCGTAGTCGATGACGCCGCTGTGGCCACCCGAAGCGTTCGATGCGGCCGAACCGGCGCTTGCGGCCGTCACCACGAAGTCGGCCACCATACCGGCCGCCTCATGGCCCGCAATGAGACACGAGATCGTGTACGTACCTGGTTCGATGGTGCCGAGGGCGAGGTTCTCCGCCGCGCCGGGTTGGAGGTCGGTGGTGCCCTTGCCCCCCTTGAGGTACAGGTTGTGCACCTGCGAGCCGGCGTTGTTCACGGCCAGCGTCACCGCGCCCGCGGGTGCGGTGAGCGTTCCGGCGATCGAGAACTCCTTGAGAGTGATGTTCGCGGTGCTCACCGTGGCGACGGTGCCTGCGCCGCCACCCGTGTCGCGGACCGCGGAGATGATGCCGATCAACGCGAGCGGTGCCACGACGAGACCCAGCGCAGCGAGGAGGAAACCCGCCACGAAGACACCACTGCCGCGTTCTTCTGACTGCACGTTCACTCCCGAGTGTCGACGTAGCGTCAGTCTCGTGGCCTCGACCCGTGGGGGCTAGGGACGTTGGTCCCGCGTTCGTCGTCACCGATGTCGCAACGGTCACGCCATTGGCCGCTCTTCAGGGTTTGGGTGGGGGCGTAGGGTGGGCCGGTGAGCATCCCCGTCGAGATCCCGGCGCTCGCCGACGCAATCGTTCGCTATGGCGCGTCTGCCTTCTTCCTCACGACGAGCGACCTCGGCCGGGCCCACGTGTCGCATGTCGGGGTCAGCTGGCAGAGCGACCAGCTCCGGGTCGATCTCGGCCGGAGCGGCGCACACAATGTCGCCGCGCGGCCGGCAACCGTGTTGCTGTGGCCACCGACCGAGCCGGGTGGCCACAGCCTCATCGTCGATGTGGTCGCGGTTGTCGTCGACGACCACGCGCTCTTGACCCCGCAACGAGCGGTGCTCCACCGTTCGGCCCCCTCACCGGTGCCGGGTGTTGCGGGCGGCAATGACTGAGCGCCCCTGTGAATCACGCGTCGTGATCGGGGATCTGCCAAGCGATCGGGGTGCGCCCGGCGGCGAACAAGGCGTCGTTCGCGCGGGAGAACGGTCGGCTGCCGAGGAACCCGTTGTGCGCGGACAGCGGCGACGGATGGGCGGACTCGATGACAACATGGTGGCGGCCGGTGACCAGGGAGCGCTTCCTTCGGGCGTAGCCGCCCCAGAGCACGAACACCACGCGGTCGGTCTTCGCGTCGACCTGTCGGATCACTTCGTCGGTGAACTGCTCCCAGCCTTTGCCCTGGTGCGAGTTGGCCTGATGCGCGCGCACGGTGAGCACGGCGTTCAACAGGAGCACACCTTGACGGGCCCAGTGCTCGAGTGAGCCGTGGTTCGGCGGCTCGAGCCCGAGGTCGGACTTCAGCTCTTTGAAGATGTTCGCGAGCGACGGTGGAACCGTGATCCCCGGGCGTACCGAGAAGCACAGCCCATGCGCCTGGTTCGGTCCGTGGTACGGATCTTGTCCGAGGATCAACACCTTTGTCGCGTCGTAAGGCGTGAGGTGCAGCGAGGCGAAGACGTCCTCGTGCGGTGGATACACCGTGGCGCGCGACCGTTCCGCGGCGACGAACTGCTGCAGTGGCCGCCAGTAGCTCTTTGCGAGCTCGCCCCGCAGGACGGGATTCCAATCGGTCGTGGTCATCGAGCACCCGCGACCCGAAAGGCCGAGCCCGCTGCCTCGAGCTCGATCGGCGCCGGGCCGAGGAGCTCACCGTCGCCCCAGACGTCTGCGGCAGTGGCGAGGACCTTGACGCGCCGAGCCCGGTACATCGTGACCTGTGGGTGCGTCACGTGTGTGCCGCGGAACACCCGCGGGAACACGCGCAGCAGGGTGAGTGGCCCTACATCGCCGACCACTGCGATGTCGAGCAACGAGTCGTCGGCGCGCGCTCCGGGGCAGATCGCCATTCCGCCGCCGAAGAACGCAGTGTTGGCGACCGCGAGCATGGTGGTGGTCACCTCGACCCGCTCGTCGTCGAGTTCGAGCACGAGCGACACGGGACGCAACCGAGGGAGCACCGCAACCGTTGCCACCGTGTAGCGCGCCCGGCCGCCGGGCCACGTGAGTGCATTCGCGCGGGCGTTGACCGACGCCGCGAAACCGATTGTGGCCACCGATGCGACCCAGCCGCGGGTCGTGCGGATCGCGTCGAGGGCTCGAGCGGGTCCGAGTGCCGCATCGACTTGTTCGGTCAGCGATCGTCGATCGAGGCCCAGCGCGTGGGCAAAGTCGTTGCCGGTGCCGGCCGGGATGATTCCGACGACGGTCATGGTGGTCGCGAGCTCCTGGAGCGCGAGGTGTACGAGGCCGTCACCGCCCACGAGGAGCACCCGCGCCGACTCGTCGACCGCCACCGATCGGAGAGCGGCGCGTGCGAGGTCAGGGGTGGTGGCGTCGAGCTCGGTGAAGGGGTCACCGTGTGCCCTGAGCGCGGCGAGAACCTTGGCGTAATGCGCCGCGCCGCGACCCTTGCGCGCCGCCGGGTTGGCCAAGACGTGCACGTTCCACATGATCACCGACCTGGTACCGCGGTACGCGTGCTCGCCCGCGCCGCCGCGAGACCTATAATTGTGGCCATCGAGCCGAGTGCGGCCAACACGGCGAATGCCTCGGGGAACGAGCTCACCGAACCGGCGACGACCGTCGAGCTCAAGACCGTGACCATGACCGCGACACCAAGCGCGTTGCCGATGCGTTGCAACGTCTGGGTGACGCTGGCGCCGTTCGAGAAGTCCGCGGGGGGCACGCTCTTCATGATCATCGCGAACAATGCCCCCCACACGAACCCGCTCCCGAGGCCACCGGTAATCACGAACGCCCACCAGAGCAGGAGGTTCCGATCGCTGTCGAGCAGCACGGCGAAGATCGCAAGTGACGCGACCCAGACGAGCGAGCACGGCGCGAGCAACGCGTTGCCGTGGCGGTCGGTGAACCGACCGGCTACCGGCCCCATCAGTGCGATGCACAGAAAGATCGGGGTCGCGAGCAGCCCCGCGGTGCTGATGTCGTACCCCCACGGGCCGGTGAGGAGCTGCACGCTCACGAACTGGAAACCGAAGAAGCTGAGCGAGAAGAACAGCATCATCGCGTTGCCGAGACGGTAGGGCGTGATCGCGAAAAGGGCGAGGCGGACAATCGGTTCGGGATGGGTACGCGAACGCCTCACCAGGATCGTCACGAGCAGCGCGCCGAACGCGAGCGCGGCCAATTCGCGGGGATCACCCCAGCCCCATTCGCGTGTTTGCACGAGCCCGAACACGATGGCGCCGACGCCCGCCATGAGGAGCAACGCCCCGAACGCGTCGGGCCATGGGCGGCGTTCTTCGGCGCGCGACTCGCGAAGGACGAGCGCACTGGCGGCGAAGCTCAAGACACCGAGAGGAACGTTGATCCAAAAGGCCCACTGCCAGCCGCCACGATCGATGAGCCAGCCGCCGAGCGACGGGCCGAGGGCTCCCGCCACTCCGCCGGCGGCCGACCAAAAGCCCATGGCCACCCCGCGGTGCGACTCGGGGAACTCCCGCAGGATCAACGCGGCGCTCACGGGGAGGATCAACGACGAGGCGATCGCCATGAACCCGCGTGCACCGATGATGAGCAGCGGGTTGGGCGCGAGGGCCGCGAGCACGCTTGCGGCGGTGAAACCGGCGATACCCAGGAGCATCGCGCGTTTGCGACCGACCCGTTCGGAGAACGCCGACCCGAGCACCATGGTGGGTGCGCCCACGATGCTGAACACGCTGAGCACCCACGACAGGGTGACCGGCGACGAGTGGGGGAAGGCGTGGCGGATGTCGGGGTAGGCGACGAAGATGATCGACAAGGCCATCGATGTCTGAAAGCCGGTGAGGCCGACGACGGCGAGCACGAGGTATGCGCGACGCAGGTCCATCGGTGCGGCATCGGTTTCCCCCATCGAGGGCACGCTACCGGAGGCGTTGCGACGCACTGTCCGGTCAGTCCTCGAGGTAGTACTCCATGCCGAGGTGGGTTATCGGGTCCTCGCCCATCATCCAACGCAGGGTGTTCTTCAACTTCGTCAGCTGGATAAACAGGTCGTGCTCCGGGTAGAGCCCCTTCGCGACCTGCGGCGACTTGTAATAAAAGCTCAGCCACTCCTGGATGCCACCGAGACCGGCGCGTTGCGCGAGGTCGCTGAACAGCACCAGATCGAGTGCGAGTGGCGCGGCGAGGATCGAGTCGCGGCAGAGGAAATCGACCTTGATCTGCATCGGGTAGCCGAGCCACCCGAAAATGTCGATGTTGTCCCAGCCCTCCTTGTTGTCACCGCGCGGCGGGTAATAGTTGATGCGGACCTTGTGGTAGATGTCGCCGTAGAGGTCGGGGTACATCTCTGGCTGCAAGATGTTGTCGAGCACGCCGAGCTTCGACTCTTCCTTCGTCTTGAAGTTCTCGGGATCGTCGAGGACCTCGCCGTCGCGGTTGCCCAAGATGTTGGTGGAGTACCAGCCCGCCACGCCGAGCATGCGGGCCTTGAACATTGGGGCGAGAACGGTCTTGATCAAGGTCTGGCCGGTTTTGAAGTCCTTGCCCGAGATCGGGATCTTGTTGGCGCGGGCGTAGGACTCGAGCGCGTCGGTGTCGACCGCCAGGTTCGGGGCACCGTTCGCGAACGGCACGCCTTCTTGAAGCGCGGCGTAGGCGTAGAGCATCGACGGGGCGATGGTGGGGTCGTTCGCATCGATGGCTTTTTCGAACGCGTCGAGGTCGGCGTGTGCGGCGCCCGGCTCGATGAAGATCTCGGTCGACGCGCACCAGATCATCACGACCCGGTCGAGCTTGTTGACGTCCTTGAAGCGATTGATGTCCTCGCGGATCGATTCGAGCATGCGCCGCTTGTTCACGGTACCGATGGTGTTCTGGCCGTCGAGCCGCTTCACGTAGTGCGAGTCGAACGCGGCCTTCATCGGACGGATGGCGCGCAGTTGCTCGGAGATCGCTTCGAGGTGGCGGCTCGACTCGAGTACACCGGCGCGTTGCGCGGCGACGAACGCATCATCGGGGAACGGATCCCACGCGCCGAACACCAGGTCGTCGAGCGACGCCAGCGGCACGAAATCCTTGATGAGCGGCGTCTTGTTGTCGGTACGACGACCGAGGCGAATGGTTGCCAGCTGGGTGAGCGACCCGAACGGCTTCGCCATGCCCAGCTTCGCGAGCTCGACCCCGGCGATGAGCGTGCTCGACACCGCACCGAGGCCGACGATGAGCACCCCCAGACGACCGCTCGCGGGGGCAATAGTGGGTGTCGGGGGAGAGGCCATCAGGACTCGGCTTTCGGTACGGGCTTTCGGCACAGGATCAGGGACGACCCGGCACGGGCTGGCATCGTGAACCTAGCCGCGGCACGCCAGCCGATCGCAACGGCGGGTCGACGGGCTGGCCCGGCATCAACCCTTCACTGCGTCGAGTCCGTCGCCCTCGAACACGAGGTATGCGTTGTGCTCGGGGTAGTACTGCTCGCGCTTGGGGGAGAAGCACCCGCGGGCTACGAGGATCGTCGTGGTGAGGGGGGCGAGGCCGATCACGCCGTGGATGTCGTGGGGTGGCCCGGGAAGCACCGTGACATCACCGTCGCGCATGATGCGGTCGTCGAGGGGGCGGAGCTCCGCGTGGAAGGGCACCGAACCGTCGTCGATGCGCTGGTACGACCGGTAGTGCGCGGCGCCGCGGTACACACCGAAGAGGTTCCAACTGCCGTGGTTGTGTGGTTCGAGGCGCATGCCGGCGGGCATGGTTCCGCGCACGATTCGCACGTCTCCGTCGTAGTAGATCCAACCGAGGCCGACGTGCTGGGGGCTGCGCGTCGGGTTGGCGACCATGGTGTCGAGGCCGGGGAGCGCCAGCAGGTCACGCATGGCGTCGTTGATGGCGTGTTCCTCGGCGAGCACGTCGTCATCGACCTTGTCGAGCAACTCGATGATGCGTGCCGCACACTCACGGATCGATCCGGTCATGGCCCACCCCCGTCGTTCGTGGGAGCGTAGACGACGCCTGCCAGGCGCTCGTTGGTCGATCCCGCGCGGGACGGAATGCTCGACGTTTGGTGCGGCGGTGGGCGAGCGCGAGCTGCGCGTGGCTATTGGACCGTTCGTCGGCTACGAACCAGGGGTGACTTCCCCCGCGGCGCGTCGTTCCTTCGTGGACCACACACCGAACCCGCGACGGTGGCAGGTGTTGGCGGTGCTGTGTGCAGCGCTGTGCGCGATCGTGATCGACAACACCATCTTGTCGATCGCGGTGCCGAGCATCGGGCGTGATCTCGGTGCCGACGAGACCGACCTGCAGTGGATCACCGCCGCGTACGCGCTCGTGTTGTCGGGGTTGTTGCTACCGCTCGCCGTGCTCGGAGACCGTTTCGGGCGCAAGCGACTCTTCATCGTCGGGTTCGTGGTGTTTGGCGCAGCGTCGGCGATTGCGGCCACGGTCGATTCCGCCGCCGGTCTCATTGCCTGCCGGGCCGTGATGGGCATCGGTGGCGCGGCGGCGATGCCGGCGACGCTCGCCATCATCGGCGACGTGTTCGGCCCCATCGAGCGTGGGCGAGCCTTGGCGGTGTGGTCGGGTGTCGCCGGCTTCGCGAGCGCCGCGGGACCGTTGCTCGGCGGGGTGTTGCTCAGCCGCTTCTGGTGGGGGTCGGTGTTCCTCGTCAATGTGCCGGTCGTGATCGTGGGCGTGGTCGCCGCCGTGTTGATCGTGCCCGAGTCGCGGGACCCGGCGGCGCCGAAAATCGACTGGCCGGGCGCCGTCTTGTGGACCGGCGCCCTCGTCGGCTTGTTGTTCGCCATCATCGAAGGACCGGTGCGCGGCTGGACCGCCGGCGCGGTCGTCGCACCGACCGGCCTGAGCATCGGCTTGCTCCTTGCGTTCGTCTGGCGTGAGCGGCGCGCGTCGGCACCATTGCTCCCTCCTGTCACCGCCCGCCATCCCGGCATGCGGGCTGGCGCGGCGATCGTGCCGGCTGCGTTCTTCGCGTTGTTCGGCGGTCAGTTCGTACTCACCCAATGGCTCCAAGGTCCTCGTGCACTCGGTGCCATCGCCGCGGCCGGGTGCTTCGTGCCGAACGCGCTTGCGTCGATCGCCGGCGCGTTCGCGAATCCCCGTACGGTGGCTCGCGTCGGCGCGGCGGGCACGATTCGGTTGGGCGCTGCGACCATGACCGTCGGCCTGCTCGGCACCGGGCTCGGCATCGCGACCGGCCTCGTGCCGCTCGTGATCGTGGCCTTCGGGCTCGTCGGCCTCGGTCAGGGGTTTGTCATCCCGACCGGGATCGAGTTGATCATGTCGTCCGCGGCCTTCGACCAGGCCGGTTCGGCGGCGGGGGTCAACGAGACGATCGTCGAGGCAGGGGGGGCGCTCGGCGTAGCCGTGATGGGCAGCGTGCTCGTGGGCACCGCCAGTTTCTCGCGTCCGTTGGTGGTCGGCGCGGCGGGCCTGGTACTGGGCGCGACGGTGTCGCTGCGCGTGCAACGCCGGGCCACGAGCGCGGCACGCACACGCTGAGCGCGCTCGCCGTGTGGGTCGACGCGCACGGCGTACGATTCGCCACAGAGGGGGATGCCATGTTGCGACTCACGGTGCTCGACACCACCGATCCGTTCCCGAGCGCACCCGCGGTGCTCGACGTGACGCATCCCCACGAGGAGGCTCGTCGGCGTTTCGGCCGACGGACCGCCTTCGCTGCGGCGGGGTTCGCGTGGACGAGTGGCGCACAACTCGGTGCGGGTGGGCCGTCGTTCGTTTTGGGTGAACACGTCGGGTGGCTCGCGACCGACGCCGCGAGCGCAGACCCGGTCGATGTCGTCAAACAGGTGTCGTTCCTGCACAAGAGCGACACGGTCGACCTCGACGAGTTCCGCGCCCACTACCGCCATCACGTCGACGTGGCTCGACGCCACATGCACACGTTGTGGCAGTACGTGCAGTACGACGTGATCGACATCGACGGTCCACGCGCCGAGGTCGCGACCGGCATCGTGGCGGTGTCGGTCCTGTGGTTCCGCTCGACCGACGATTTTCTCCACCGCTACTTCGCGAGCCCCGAGGACCGGATCCAATTCCAGTCCGAGGAGGGATTCCTCGATCTCGCGAAGGCGTTCTCG
>JANMVY010000011.1:0-5817 GCA_031393535.1 Actinomycetes bacterium
CCGGGTGACGGCATCGTCGACTATCCCGCGTTGCGTGCGTCGCTCGAGTTCATCGGCGCAGAGCCGAACGTGGCGCCCGAAGTGTTCAACCCGGCGCTTGCCGCGCTCGGCCCGGCCGAGTTGGCGCGCCAGGTCAGCGAGCGCACCTGGCGCATCCTCGCGTCGTGAAGTCGCGGCACGCAGCGGAGTGAGCGATCTGTTCTCCCATGCCGCGTCCGAGCGCCTCGCGCGGCGGGCGCCGCTCGCGGTGCGGCTGCGCCCGCAGCGCCTCGACGACATCGTCGGCCAGGACCACCTTCTCGGCGTGCGCGCCCCGTTGCGTACACTCATCGAAGCCGACAAGTTGTCGTCGGTGATCCTGTGGGGACCTCCGGGCACCGGCAAGACCACGCTCGCGCAGTTGATCGCCCGGTCGAGCGCGAAGGCGTTCGAACAACTCTCCGCGGTGACCGCGACGGTGAAAGATGTCCGCGAAGTGCTCGCCGCGGCGGAGTTGCGCCTCGGCACGCAGCATCAGGGCACCATCTTGTTTCTCGACGAGGTCCACCGGTTCAACAAAGCACAACAGGACGCGTTGTTGCCTTCGGTCGAGTCGGGCCTCATCGTGCTGGTCGGCGCGACCACCGAGAATCCGTTCTTCGAGGTGAATCCGCCACTGCTGTCGCGCTCGACGCTCTTTCGGCTGTACGCGCTCGACGACGACGCAATCGCCACGCTGCTGCACCGCGGTCTCGGGTTCGAGGACGCCACAGCGACTGATGAGGCCGTCGCGCACCTTGTGTCGCGCGCCGCGGGTGATGGTCGCCACGCACTCACGTTGCTCGAGGTCGCCGTCGCGCTCGCCGCGGCGCGCGGCGCGCCGATCGCCGTCGGTATCGACGATGTCGAGCACGCGGCGAACGCGAAGGCTCTGCGTCACGGTCGCGACGCGCACTACGACGTCGTGTCCGCGCTCATCAAGTCGATCCGTGGCTCGGACCCCGATGCTGCCCTGTACTGGCTGGCCCGCATGCTCGAGGCGGGGGAGGATGCACGCTTCATCGCCCGGCGCCTTGTCATATTGGCCTCGGAAGACGTGGGCATGGCCGACCCGATGGGTCTCGTGCTGGCCGACGCCGCGGCGCGCGCCGTCGAGTTCGTCGGCCTACCCGAAGCGCAACTGAACCTTGCACACGCCGTGGTGTACCTGTCCACTGCGCCGAAGTCGAACCGGGTCACCGTCGCTCTCGGTCGGGCGCAGGCCGATGCGCGCGGTGCCGGCCAGGGCGAAGTACCGATGCACCTGCGCGACGCCCACTACAAGGGGGCACGCACACTGGGCCACGGCGCCGGGTACGCGTACCCGCACGATGATCCCGCGGGCTGGGTGCCACAGGAGTATCGTCCGCCGGAGCTTCGCGACCACGTGTACTACGAGCCGTCCACCCACGGCCGAGAAGAGGAGATCGCGCGCACGATGTCCATTCGATCCTCCGCTCCGGCCCGCGAGGTCGACGATGCACGCGGGTGACCTCGCGGCGGTCATCGTCACCGTGCTCAGCCTGGTGGCCACCGCCATGCTCACGCTTGCGGTGGGCTCGCTCGTGCGGACGATGCGCGAACTGCGCGGCGTGCTCGACACGCTGCACGACCAAACCCTTCCCCTCGTCGCCGATCTGCGGACGACGGTCGATCAAGCCGGCGCCGACCTCGAGCGCGTCGAAGGAATCCTCGAGTCGGCTGAGCGCATCACCCGCACGGTCGACTCCGCGTCGCAGCTGACCTATCGCGCCCTGTCGCCGCCGCTCATCAAGACGATGTCGTTCCTGGCCGGGTTGCGACGAGCGGGGCGCCAGTTCCGCGATCGCCCCGCACTCGAGACCGCGACCGAACCGGCAGCCCGCGAGCTCGCGGCGCACACGACCCGCCGTCGACACCGCGGCCGCCGCAGTCGCGACCGCGCCGCGACGGCCGCTCGACGCTCGACCGACCGGAGGCGATGATGGCGAAGCGAACGTTCTGGACCGGAGTCGGCTACAGCGCCGGCATCGCGACCTCGGTGTACGTGCAGCGACGCGTCCGGCGAGCGGTTCGACGCGTTGCCCCATCCGAGGTTCGCGACGTGGTCGGCGCACGAGGCCTCGCCATCATCGATCGGGCGCGCACGGTGAGCGGCTCCGTGGTCGGCGCGGTGCGCGAGGGCCGCGCCACGATGCGCGAGACCGAACATGGCCTTCGCGCCGAGTACAGCCCGCCACGGCTGCGCCGCGTGCAGTGAAGCGTCACCGGCGCGGGTGACAAGCCGGGCTGGCTTCCGGGGCTGCGGGCCGAGCCCGGTAGGCTGGGCGGCCGATGAACGCCAATGAGCTGCGCCGCGCCTTCACCGAGTTCTTCGTCGAACGAGGGCACACCCGCGTCGACTCCGCGAGTCTGATCCCCCACGACCCGACGTTGCTGTTCACCGTCGCGGGCATGGTCCCGTTCAAACCGTTCTTCGTCGGCGAACAAGCGGCCCCGTTCCCGCGGGCGGTCACGGTGCAAAAGTGCGTCCGCGCGGGCGGCAAGCACAATGACCTCGACGAGATCGGCCGCACCTCGCGACATCTCACGTTTTTCGAGATGCTCGGCAACTTCTCCTTCGGCGACTATTTCAAGTCGCTCGCGATTCCCTACGCCTGGGAGTTCGTGACCGGCACCCTCGGTCTCGACCCCGAACGCCTCTGGGTAACAGTGCATCTGAGCGATGACGAGGCGGCCGACATCTGGCGCGACACGGTCGGCGTGCCACCCGAACGCATCCAACGCCTCGACGACGACAACTACTGGCGCATGGCCGACACCGGGCCGTGCGGCCCCTGCTCCGAGCTCTTCTGGGACAAGGGCCCGCAGTACGGCGCCGACGGTGGCCCGGCCTTTGGCGGGGCAGATCGCTTCATCGAGATCTGGAATCTCGTGTTCATGCAGTTCGAGCAGCTCGCCGACGGCTCCATGGTGCCCTTGCCGAAGCCATCGATCGACACTGGCGCGGGGCTCGAACGAATCCTGTCGGTGATGCAAGGTGTCGAGTCGGTTTGGGACACTGACGAGTTCCAGCGCTTGCTAGCGGTCGCGTCACGTCTCGCGGCTCGACCGTATGGGCTCGACGAGCGCGCCGACGTGTCGATGCGCATCCTCGCGGACCACGCGCGCTCGACAGCGTTCCTCGTGAGCGATGGCGTGTTCCCCTCGAACGAAGATCGGGGCTATGTACTGCGGCGCATCATGCGCCGCGCGATTCGCCATGCGTACCTGCTCGGCATCGATGAGCTGGTGCTACCCGTGCTCGTCGACGCGGTGGTCGACATCATGGGTACCGACTATCCGTCGCTCGCACGGGACCAATCCTTCATCCGCGACGTCGCAGCCCGCGAGGAGGACCGGTTTCGGCGCACGTTGAAGACTGGTTCGACGATGCTCGACGTGCATCTCGAGTCGTTGGCCGTCGGAGACGCCCTGCCGGGTGACGTTGCGTTCCAGCTGCACGACACGTATGGCTTCCCCCTTGAGGTCACCGAGGAGGTTGTCGCGGAGCGTGGGCTCACCGTCGATCGTGCCGGCTTCGACGCGGCGATGGATCGTCAACGCAAGATGGCCCGTGACGCACGCAAGGTCGCTGGCAGCGATGAGTCGCTCGAGCCGTACTACGCGATCGCCGAAGCCGTCGGCGGCACCGATTTCGTGGGCCGCGAAAAGTTCACCGTTGCGGCACGGGTGCTGCACGCCACCGACGAAGCACTGGTGCTCGACCGTTCGCCCTTCTACGCCGAGTCGGGCGGCCAGGTGGGAGATACCGGAATCATCGAGACAGTAGGGGCGCGGGCGCGTGTGCTCGACACCACATACGCGGTGCCAGGCATCATCCGTCACCGCATCGCGCTCGTCGCAGGTCGTTTCGAGCCGGGTCAGGAGGTCACCGCATCGATCGACGTCGCGCGCCGCGATGCGATCCGCCGCAACCACACCGGCACACATCTGCTGCACTGGGCTCTGCGTCGAGTGCTCGGCGAGCACGTCAAGCAGCAGGGCAGTTGGGTCGGTCCTGATCGACTCCGCTTCGATTTCAGTCACTATGAACCGCTCACGATCGAACAGATCACCGAGATCGAAGACCTCGTGAACGCCGAGGTGCTCGACAACGCGTCGGCGCGGCATTTCGAGACCACCAAGGAGCACGCGGAGCACCTCGGCGCGATCGCGTTCTTCGGCGACAAGTACGGCGACATAGTTCGGGTGCTCGAAGCGGGGCGCAACAGCATCGAGCTGTGTGGCGGAACCCACGTTCGTGCGCTCGGCGACATCGGGCCGATCAAGGTCGTGAGCGAAGGTTCCATCGGTGCGAACTTGCGCCGCCTCGAAGCCGTCTCCGGTTTCGCACCAGTCGAGCGACTCCGCGCCGAGGAGCACAAGATCAAGCGCGCAGCCGACCTCGTCGGTGTCCCCGCCGACGAGCTCGTCGCTGGTATCGAGAAGCGGCTCGGCGAGCTGAAGGAGTCGCAGATCGAGCTGAAGACGCTTCGGCGGCAGCTCGCGGTGGCATCTGCCGCGGGGCTTGTCGACGAAGCGGTCGACGGTGTGGTCATCGCCCGCCGCGACGACATGGCGCGCGATGACCTGCGTGATCTGGCGGTAGCCGTGCGCGACAGGCCCGGCATACGCGGCGTGGTGCTGGGCGCGGCCCCCGACGGCGGAGGCGCCGCGCTCGTCGTCGCAGTCACGAAGGAATCGGGCCTGCACGCAGGCGAGCTGCTCGGGCTGGCGACCAAGGCCATTCAGGGCGGGGGCGGCAAAGATCCGCTGCTCGCCGCCGCCGGCGGCAAGAACGGTGCGGGTATCGATACCGCGCTCGCGATCCTGCGTGACGCGATCGGCGCGAGGTAGCGACTTGGGACGCGTGCTGGGAATCGACCTCGGCACCAAGAGGGTCGGCGTCGCGGTGTCCGATTCGGCGCGGCGCGTCGCCACCCCCATCGAGGTCGTGGCCCGCAGCGGCGATCTCGGGCGTGATCACCGCGCGTTACGCGCGTTGGTCGAGGAGTGGGAAGCCACGGCGATGGTGGTGGGGGTTCCCTACTCGCTCGACGGTTCCGTCGGGCCGGCCGCGACGGCGATCCTCGCGGAGATCGAGACGTTGCGTGCCACCATTCCCGTGCCGGTCGAGACCTACGATGAGCGTCTGTCGACCGTGACCGCGGAAAGAAGCCTGATGCGCCAGAACCTGCGAGCCGATGAACGCCGACGCGTCGTCGACATGGTTGCGGCCTCGGTGCTGCTGCAGGGGTGGCTCGACGCAGAGGCATCCCACGGCCGATGACCGACGACGGCACCCCATTCGAGTCGGCGAACCCCCGGCCGAACCCCCGGCCGTCACCACCGGTGGTCGACAACGAGCCCGACATTGCACGACCCGCCCTTACTCGGCGTCAGGTGGGCGCACCGCGCCCCACGCCTCGGCCCGCGGTTCCTGCAACGCCGCGCGGCGGTCGCGGTGTCGGCCACGCTCCCGCGTCGGAATCCGACAACGAGGGCCAGCCGACGGTCGCGGCCGAGGTCACGATCTCCGAGCGCGTTCTCGTGGGTGCCGGCGGGTTGGTCGAGCCGACCGAGTCGGTATCGGTGTTCGCGCTCGACGATGGCGACCCGGCGATCGACCTCATCGACCTCGACGACGCCGGTGAGTGGACGCGTGTTCCCCGACACAGTGGCTGGATTCGACGCGCGCTCATCATGCTCATCGTTCTCGGAATTGTTGTCGGCATCGCCGGAGTCTCGACTGCGCGTTGGTTGCACACCCAGGTCCAC
>JANMVY010000023.1:0-2157 GCA_031393535.1 Actinomycetes bacterium
TGCACGTCGACGCGTGGCACGTGCGGCCGATCGCCGGCGACCGTTGGCTGTTGTGCAGCGACGGCTTGTTCAACGAGGTGTCCGACGCGACGATCGCCACGGTGCTCGGCACCACCACAGACCCGGCGGCGGCCGCCCAGGAGCTCGTGCGCCTGGCCAACGAAGGCGGTGGCCGCGACAACGTCACCGTGCTCGTAGTCGACGTCATCGACGACATCGACCACGCCGCGATCGCGCCCACCGTCGCGAATCCGGTAGTCGCCACCGACATCGAGCCCGACGCCTTGCTCGTCGTGGCCGGCAACCAGGTGCGTGCCGATGCCGATGGCGATGCGGCGCCGGGCGGTCGATCGACAGTCGCCCGCGTGCGGGCCATGTGGCGCGTGCTCGCGTTCGCGGCCGCACTCGTCGTGCTGGGTGTCGTGGCCCTTGTCGCGTGGATCCTCTACGACGGTGGTGGCTCCGCGACCGACAACCCTCCGATCGTCACGACCACGAGCATCCTCAGCACCGTCTCGAGCACCACCACGCTCACCGCGGCCACCTCGAGCACGGTGGTGGTGACCGAGGCGACGTCGCCGCCCACGGCCCCGGGTTCCACGACCCCACCATGATAATCGCATCGGCCCGGCGGCGTAACACCGAGCTGGGGCTCGTGGTCTTCGCCGCCGTGATCACGGGCGCGCTGTACGTGCTCGCGAACCTGGGGAACAACGCGACGATCCCCGCGAATCTCGGACCGTTCCTGGCGATCGTGCTCGCGCTGCTCATCGTGGCGCACCTGGCAACGCGTCGCCTCGCCCCGCGCGCTGACCCCTTGCTGCTGCCGATCGCCGCGCTCTTGAACGGCATCGGGTACGTGTTCATCGCCCGCCTCTCCGAGGATCTCGGCCCCGGTGCCAAACGTCTGCCCGGCCTCCAGGCCACCTGGACCTTGTTCGGGGTGGCGGCCTTCGTGGCGACGCTCGCGGTTGTCCGCCGGGTTCGCGATCTCGACCGCTACCGCTACACGCTCGCCCTGATCGGCGTGTTGTTGCTGTTGTCGCCGCTCGTTCCCGGCATCGGCATCTCGGTCAACGGTTCACGTATCTGGTTGCGCGTCGCGGGGTTCAGCATCCAACCCGGCGAGTTCGCCAAGATCGCCCTCGCGGTGTTCTTCGCGTCGTACCTGGTCGACAAACGCGAGCTGTTGCGCACGGGCACCTACAAGCTCGGTCCGTTGCTGCTGCCCGAGCCGAAGCACCTGGCGCCAGTACTCGCCGCATGGGGCGGATCTCTCGTGATCTTGATCCTCGAGAAGGATCTCGGTTCGTCGCTGCTGTTCTTCATGGTGTTCGTGGTGCTCGTGTGGATCGCCACCGAACGCGTCGCCTATCTGCTCATAGGTGCAGCCTTGTTCGGGCTGGGCGCGTATGCGAGCTACAAGTCGTTCGGGCATGTGCAGACCCGCGTCGAGAACTGGCTCGACCCGTGGAAAGACCCGCGAGGCCGCGGCTATCAAGCCATCCAGGCACAGTTCGCGTTCGCGAGTGGCGGGCTCACCGGCGCCGGGCCGGGGAGCGGACGGCCGACGCTCATTCCCGAGGTCGCAACCGACTACCAGTTCGCGGCGATCGGCGAGGAGCTCGGCCTGCTTGGCTCGACCGCGGTGCTCGTGTCGTACCTGTTGATGGCCGGCAGCGGTCTGCGTGTCGCGCTGCGTGCCGCGCAGCCCTTCGAGAAGTTGCTCGCGACCGGGCTCACCGCGTTGATCAGCGTGCAGGCCTTCATCATCATGGGTGGCGTCACGCGCCTGATCCCGCTGACCGGCATCACGTTGCCGTTCATCTCCTACGGCGGGTCGTCGCTGCTCGCCAACTACATCCTGCTCGCGCAGTTGATACGCGTGTCCGATGAGACCGCACTGCATCAGGAGAACGTCACGGCCGACGTATCGACCATGGTGCCCGTCACGTGAATCGTTCGATCTCGCGATTCGGGCTCGCGTTGCTCGTGCTCTACACGGCCGTGTTCGCACAGCTGAACAACCTCCAGCTCTTCAGCGCGAAGCGCCTCAACGACAACCCGATCAACGTGCGCGAAGCCGCGAAGGACTTCGAGCGCCGGCGCGGTTCGATCCTGACCGCCGACGGGGTGGTCGTCGCCGAATCGGTCGAT
>JANMVY010000042.1:0-1760 GCA_031393535.1 Actinomycetes bacterium
CGTGTGCATCGTGGGGAAGGCATGGGACTACCACGTCACCGAAGCGCTGCGCACCACGCTCGACGAGGGTGTCGCAATGGTGGCGGAGTCGGTGGCGTTCCTGAAGGGCGCGGGGTTGCGCGTGTTCTTCGACGCCGAGCACTTCTTCGACGGGTACCGCAACAATCCCGAGTTCTCGTTGCGGGTGCTCGAGGGTGCGGTCATGGCCGGTGTGGACTGTCTCGTGCTCTGCGATACCAACGGTGGTTCGCTGCCGTTCGACATCGAGCGCATCGTCGCGGAGGTCTACGACCACTTCGGCGGCACTGCCATCGGCATCCACCTGCACAATGACACGGGTTGCGGCGTCGCCAACGCGCTGGCCGCCGTGCGCTCGGGTGCATCGCAGGTGCAGGGCACCATCAACGGCTACGGCGAGCGTGTCGGTAACTGCGATCTCGTGCCCATCATCGTCAACCTCTCGTTGAAGATGGGTGTGGCGACACTGCCCGAGGGTCGCCTGGAACGGTTGACCAAGGTGTCGCACCACATCGCGGAGATCGTGAACTTCACCGTCGACCCGCAGCAGCCGTATGTCGGATCATCGGCATTCGCGCACAAGGCCGGGCTGCACACGAGCGCGATCTCGCGGCGCAAGGACGCGTACGAGCACATCGACCCATCGCTCGTCGGCAACGGAACGCGTTTCCTGGTGAGCGAGATGTCGGGCCGGTCCACACTCGAGCTGAAGGCCGCCGAGCTCGGGCTCTCGCTCGATGGCAAGGTGCTCGGCGACGTGGTCGATCAGCTCAAGCGCCTCGAGCACGAGGGGTACCACTTCGAGGCCGCCGACGCGTCGCTCGAGCTTCTCATGCGCCGCGCCGGAGGATGGCGCCAGGACTTCTTCTCGCTCGAGTCATACAAGGTGCTCGTGCGTCGTCGCGCCGGCAACGACGACACCGCGTCGACAGACCCGCTCGATGTCGAGACCGAGGCAACGGTGAAGTTGTGGATGGGCGACGAGCGGGTGGTCGCGCTCGGTGAGGGGAACGGTCCGGTGAATGCGCTCGATGCCGCGTTGCGCCTCGCCATCGGCTCGCGGTACCCCGCGCTCGACCGCATCAACCTCACCGACTTCAAGGTGCGGGTGCTCGACACAGGCAAAGGCACGGGCGCCATCACGCGTGTGCTCCTCGACTCGACGAACGGCACCCGCGAGTGGACCACCATCGGCGTATCGGAGAACATCATCGAGGCGTCCTGGCAGGCACTGGTCGACTCGATCGTGTACGGCTTGCTCCACACGCCTGCATGATCGCTGCGCGGCGATCGTTGCGACAGGTGGCAGAATGCTCCGATGTCGTCGCCCCCGTCGCAGCCCCCTGGTTGGTACTACGCCCAAGGCGATCCGCAGGGCACGCATCGGTGGTGGGACGGCGCGCAATGGGCCGGCGGCCCCGTAGCGGTGCCGGGTGTTTCCGCGCCACCCACCTACGGCGCTCCTGGCTACGGTGCACCGGGCGCATGGGCACCGCCCGCCTATCCCCAAGCCGGGCGTGTGGTCTACGCGGGTTGGTGGCTGCGGTTCGGCGCGTGGCTGCTCGACGGTCTCATCATCGGCGTACCCGGCGGCATCATCAACACCGCGACGCGTGCCTCGGTGCCGAAGAAGCTCACCACATGCACCGACTTCCGTGACAGGACACGGTTGTGCGAGACGCCCACGGTCGGCGGCTGGTCGGTGATCGTGCTCGTCGGGCTGGTGCTCTTCGCGGCCGGTG
>JANMVY010000093.1:0-2216 GCA_031393535.1 Actinomycetes bacterium
CGGCTACTGCCCGTGCACGGTCGACGGGAGCGGTGTGATCCATTGGCGATGGATCGGCCATTCAGGTGGTACGACCGAGATCGCCTTCAGCGACGACGACGACCTCGCTATCGCCCTCAACGTCACCGATTCGCTCTGGCTGCCCGAGCGCGGCCGCGCAATCGCCGAGTTGCTCGAGATCATGCGAACCGCCGCGCTTCAGGCAACTGTGCCGGCCACGCTCAAAGGGTTCACTGAGGACTCAACGCCGAAGTTGGCAACTCCCCCGGCCTAGTGTCGGCCCATGGATCTCTCGGTCTACGACCCGCTCGACCCGTTGGCTGAGCCACCCGAACGGCGCCAGCTGCGCGAGACCGTGCGCGCGCTGATACACGACGTATCGCCCCATGGGCGCACACAGTCGCTCGACAACGCGGAACAGTTCGACGACGAGCTCTACGACCGGCTCGCAGTGATGGGTGTGCTGGCCATCGATGCACCCGACGACGTCGGCGGGGCGGGCGACCTGCGCGACCAGCTCGTGGTCATCGAAGAGCTCGCGGCCGGACCCACTTCGATGGCCGCGTTCTTGATCGTCCAGTACATGATCATCCAAGTGCTGCGTGGCTACGCCTCGACACCGCTGCAACGCACGGTGCTCGAACAGCTCGTTCACGGCCGAACCAAGGTGTCGTTCTCGATGTCGGAGCCCGACGGGGGCACCGACGTCGCCCGGGCGATGAAGACGCGTGCGGTTCAGATCGATGGCGGAGCATGGCGCATCAACGGCACGAAGCTGTGGACCTCGGGCGCCACGCGCGCGCAGTGGCTCATAGTCATCGCACGAACGCGCGAGCCCGAGCGTTCATCCATAGACGGTGTCACGATGTTCCTCGTACCCACCGGCGCCCCTGGCGTCTCGATTCGTGAGATCGACACGCTGGGCATTCATGGATTGTCGACCTGCGAGATCTCGTTCACCGATGTCGAAATCGATGCCGACGCGCTGATCGGTGTCGTGCACGCCGGCTTCCGTCAAGCCTTCGCAACGCTGAATCGCGAGGGTCTGAACGCCGCAGCCGCCTGCATCGGGGTTGCTCGCGGCGCGCTCGAGTACGCCACGGCCTATGCGAACCAACGCGAGGTATTCGGCAAGGTCATCGGCGCGTTCCAGGTACCCCAACACTGGCTCGCGGACGGAGCGGTTCGCCTCGAAGCGGCGCGCAGCATGGTCTCGCGCGCCGCCGCGATCGAAGTAGCAGGCGGCAACGCTGAGTTGCTGGCGCAGATGGCCAAGCTCGTGGCGTCCGAGGCGGCGCAGCACATCACGCTGTCGGGCATGCAGCTCATGGGTGGCTTCGGATTCAGCCGCGAGCTGCCGATGCAGCGATGGTTCCGAGACGTGCGGCTTTGGAGCTTCGCGCCGCTGAACAACGAGATGGTCCGCAACCGCATCGGTGAACGGCTCCTCGGCCTACCGCGTTCGTACTGAACCGACCCGGTCGCGCATCGCCTGCGCCCGGGATCAGAGCACGCGACGCGTGTACTGCACCACCGCCTCGATGTCGGCGTCGGAGAGCACGTTCTTCCATGCGGGCATACCGGAACCCTTGCCGTTGCGCACCACCGCGACCTGGACCGCGGGGTCGGGGTACTTCGCGGTCACCTTGCCGGCGAGACGTGGGCCGGCGCCACCGTTTCCGGTCGGACCGTGGCACCGCTGACACCGGTTCACCCAGATCGCACGACCCGAGAGCAGGCTCGCGTCGGTCGCGTCGAGCCCCGCGGGCACCGGAGCCTGCCCGGGCGACGCGCACGCCGCGACGAGGCACAGTGCGACAAGCGTGAACGCTCGCCGAGTCCCGAACAACCGTGGCGCACCCATGCGCCCAGCGTATGCACGCGCCGATTCCGAACGGCCCGCGCCCCACACTCCCCGCTCGCACGATCCACACCTGGATACGCTGCCGAAATGTCCAATACCTGGCCAAAGGGGTTCCGCGCGTACGCGGCGAACGTCGGCGTGAAGGACGAGACCCTCGACTTCTCCGTCGTGCTCGGCGACGTCGGTACGCGGTGCGCGGCGGTGTTCACCCAGAGCCGATTCGCCGGTTGCAGCGTGCTGATCAGCCGCGAGAACGCGGCCGGCGGCGCGGCGCGGGGCGTCGTGACCATCTCGAAGAACTCGAACGTCGCGACCGGCCCGCAGGGCTTCGCCGAGGCACATGCGGTTCTCG
>JANMVY010000095.1:0-1523 GCA_031393535.1 Actinomycetes bacterium
GGCCGCGATGCTGGCCACGCTCGTCGGCGCGCGGCCCGGCGAGGTGGCGGTCGCCAACGCCCTCACGGTCAACCTGCATCTTCTGATGGCGTCCTTCTTCCGACCGAGCGGGCGCCGCTGCAAGATCCTTATCGAGGCCGCGGCCTTCCCGTCCGATCGCTACGCCGCGGCGGCCCAGCTGGCGTGGCACGGCCTCGACGTCTCGGCCGATCTCGTGGTCGCGGCACCCGACGCCAATGGCCTCGTGTCGACCGAGGCGATCATCGCAGCCATCGAGTCGTACGCCGACGAGCTGGCGCTCGTGCTGGTCGCCGGCGTGCACTATCTCACTGGCGAGGCGATCGACCTCGGTGCGGTCGTCCGCGCCGGTCACGCGGCGGGCGCCATCGTGGGCGTCGACCTCGCCCACGCCGCCGGAAACCGCACGCTGCAACTCCACGACGACGCAGTCGACTTCGCTGCGTGGTGCACCTACAAGTACCTGAACGCCGGCCCGGGTGCCGTGGGCGCGTACTTCGTGCACCAGCGCCACGGCGACGACATCGATCTCGTGCGACTGGCCGGTTGGTGGGGCAACGACCCCGCCACGCGTTTCGCGATGCACGAGCAGATCGACTTCGTGCCCGCGACGGGCGCGCGGAGCTGGAAGGTGTCGAACCCACCGATCGTGAGCGTGGCGTCGCTGCGGGGCTCGCTCGAAGTGTTCGCGGCAGCCACGATGGGTCGCCTCCGTGAGCGATCCCAGGCGTTGACGGGCGCACTCGAGATGCTGTTGACCGACATCGACGGGGTCACCCTTATCACCCCGCCCGACCCCGCGCGACGCGGGGCGATGCTCACCCTGCGCCTTCAGGTGCCGGGCGCGGCCCTCGTCGCGAAGCTGGCCTCGCGCGGTGTGGTCGTCGACTTCCGTCCACCGTCGGTGCTCCGCGTTGCGCCGGCACCGTTGTACAACGGCTTCGAAGACATATGGCGCTTCGCCGCGGCCTTGAAAACGACGTTGGCCGGGGTCGACTGACCCCGGCCAACCTGTCGATCACCCGCCGGCGTGCGGCGCTGCTGCTGCGACGCCAACTGCGTGGGTTCAGCCGTCGGACGCGACCTGGGTACGGGTGTCGCTCGTGAGGTCGACGATCGGTGCGGGCTCGAGTTGGATGACCTTGGCCGAGCGAAGTCCGCTCGCCGCGTCGTCGCCCACGCTGCGGAGCAAGTCCTGGGCAATGTTGCGCACCCGCATGCGCTCGGTCTCGACCGACCGGTGCAGCGTCTCGAGCTCACCGCGGCGTTGCACGAGTTGATCTTCGAGGTTGACGATCTCGGTCTGGATGCGGCTCGCCGCTTCGAACGCCTTGCGATCGCTGTCGCGGGTGATCTCCGATGCGCGGTAGCGGGCCTCGGCGATGATTTCTTCGGAACGCGCACGGGCATCTGTGATGGTGGTCTCGGCCGTCTTCTGGGCGGCTTGCAAGATGAGCTTGAGGGACTCATCGACGGCCGTCTGGTCGCTGAACGCGGGGGTGACG
>JANMVY010000044.1:0-3122 GCA_031393535.1 Actinomycetes bacterium
GCCGTCACGACCCGACGCAGCGATCATCGCCTCGACCTTCGCGTGCGTGGGCGGTACCAGAGGCAGGCCGTCACTCCACCCGTTGCGCACGAAGCCGAGCTGCATCTCGTCGAACGCGTCGAGCAGATCCGCCCCCCGGAACACCAGCTCGGGCGCCGACTCGAGCACCATGCGGCTGAACTGCGGCAGCTCGCTCAGCACCGTGCGGTCTTTCGTGAGCATCGCGACGAGCTCGTCCATCGTGTCGTCGACCATCTCGGCGATCTGCTCCGGCGTCTTGTTCGAGAAGCACTCGGGCACGATCAACGGGCACGCCTCGGGCACACCGAACGTCTTCAGGCTGAAGCGTGCGTCCTCGTCGAAGATCGCCGCCGTGTAGCCAATGGCCGGTACACCGCGGCGCTCGAGCTCGCACAGGTCGCGCATGAGCCACGACGTGCAGCTACCGCAGTCGGCACTGGTGCACACCGCAACATCGGCCTCGGCTTCGAGCAGGTCGAGCTGCGCGGTCGACAGGTACCGGTTTGTGCCGCCCAGCTCGCCGGTGAGCTCGATGAACCGCACCCCGTCGAAGCGCTTGGCCAGGTTCTCCTTCGCGCGAGCCAGCGCGTCGAGACCGTTCTGCTTGCCGTTCCAGTAGAGGGCGATCGTCTTGCCGACGAGTGCGCTCGGCCGCGCCGCAGGCGGGTATCGCTCCGCGTCGTCCTCGTGCGCCTGTGGCTCGGCCACCGGGTTCACGATCGTCAACGTCGCGGTTTGCATGGGTCCCCCTTGATTTATCGCGCCCTCGTCGTCTGAGTTGCGCGGTGCGTTCACTTCACGAGCTCGACCACGACCGTGAGGGTCGCGTCACGCCGGGCGAGAGTCTCACCCATGAGCTGCTCGAGCTCGACATGCGGCATCACGCACACGTCGTCGGCGCAGTCCGGGTCGACGCCGGGGCGGTAGGCCACACGGATGACGCCGTCGACGATGCCGAGCAGCGCGACCGAGCCGCCGTCGCGCTTGACCATGCGGTCGAACTGGTTCACCAACGTCGTTGCGATGTCCATCCGGCCCCGATGATGCCACCTTGCGGGCGGGAAGTCAGCCGCGCGGGCGTCTCAACGGGGGCCGATGTCGTCGGCGAGGGTGTGACATGCCTCGAGGAACGCGGCGCGGTCGAACCGGTCGTCTTGCGATGCAAAGGTGGCCGCGAGGTCGAACGTCATCGCCCGCATGCTGCGTTTCGCGGCGCCGTCGTCCTCGAGCAAGTACCGGCGGCGAATGGCCACAGCCACCGCGTCGTAGCGGTGAGTGCGCTGACGAAACGTGAGCTTCTCGAACTGCGAGCGCGTGCGGATCGGGCGGCGCTCGACGATGAGCAGCGGGAACGCGGTGCCAGGGGCAACCCGCGACGCGGTGCCTGGGGCAACCCGCGACGCGGTGCCTGGGGCAACCCGCGACTCGGGCCGCTGGTTCGGCGACGGGTCTCGTCCGGGGCTTGCGGTTTCATCGGGCACCTCGGGGAGGACCACGTTCGCGGCCCGCGTACGCGGGCGCCAGAGGAGCACGACCAACCACAACATCGCAAGCAACCCGACTGCCGTCGGCGTCTTCAAGGCCTTGAGCACCACACCGGCCTTCGCGATGCGGAGCGTCTGGCGGCCCATGATGTCGGCGGGCGTGGGGCGCCAAGGATCGGCGACCGGGCGGTTGTCACCCTGGGTGATGTAGCCCTCGGCGGCCGAGCCCCCGATGATGCGATGGATCACCCGCAGCCCGTGCAGCGTCGGGTCGTCGCGCACGAAGTAGACGATGATGTCACCGTTGGCGTAGCCGCTCTGCTTGTCGAGTACCACGATGTCGTTCTCGTGCAGCGTGGGCAACATCGACGTGCCCGACACAGTGACGTAGTGCGTGGCACCGCCGAGGAGCGGTGGCCGCAGGAACGCGAACCACGCGACTGCGAGCAGGGCGACGATCGCGATCGCGACGTAGCGGCGCAGTCGCCGCCGCGACGCGCGCCGTAGCGCGCGAGCCGCTGAAGGCAGCACCGCCGGGGACGCGGTGGACGAATCGTGCACGCACCCATCGTGGCAGGTTGGGTGCGCTCTGCGGAAACTGCGCACGGGTGCCCGCGTTGGGCGCGGTGCGGAAACTGCGCACGCGCCGGCGAGGCGTCTCGTAGCGTGACCGTCATGTCGCCCGTTGCGCCGCCCTCGATCCACCCGATGCCACCGGTCGCCACGACCGCGCTCCCGTGGGACCACGAGCTCGCCGATCCGGTGGCCGCACTCGCCGCGGCACGTGCGGAACACGGCGACACGTTCGTCGTCGAAGGCCCGGCGCAACACACGCTGTTCCTCTTTTCGCCGGCCGGGGTGAGGAGCTTCTACGAATTACCAGAAGCCAAAGCCAGCAAGGGGGTGGCCGACTGGATGATGATCGTCCGCAAGCTACCCGACGAGCTGTTCGAGGGCCGGCGCACGATCATGCACGAGCTGTTCGGCCGCGACGACGTACGCACGTACCTCGCCCAACTCGACGCGTCGATGGCCGTCACTTTCGCCGAGATGGGCACCGCCGGCACCATCGATGTGTTCGCGTTCACGCGCCGTCTCGGTCACCGGATGGGCCTGGCGAGTTGGGGCGGCGAGGAACCGTCATCTGCACCGCGCTTCGACGAACTGGTCGCCGCGCTCGACGAGCTCGACGGCTCTGCCGCATTCGTGCACCCCGAAGCCATGCGCGCCGTGGCCGCCGGAGGCAAGCTCGCCGAACGCGCCGCGATGGCCCGAGTCGAGCAGTTGCTCGCCGTCACGATCAGCGCCCGCGACGCGCTCGCACCAGCCGACCGGCCGCTCGATCTGTTCGCCCGCATCGTGCAACGTTGGGCCGACGCACCCGAACCCGAACGCAGCATCGGCATCGCCCGCGACGTCATCCTCGTGCACCTCGGGTCGATGTCGAACCTGTTCGCCGCCGCCGGCTGGATGATCGCGCAACTCGCGTTGCATCCCGAGGTGCTGGAACGAGTCAGTGGGGGCGAGCAAGGCCTGCTCGAACGATGCGCGCTCGAGTCCACGCGCCTCGGGCAACGGTCGATCATGCTGCGCGCCGTGCTGGCCCCGGTCGAGGTG
>JANMVY010000151.1:0-6295 GCA_031393535.1 Actinomycetes bacterium
GCGCGCTGTCTCATCCAGGTGACGCCCGACGCACAGCGCACGTTGAACACGTTCCTCGGCGTGTCGAGCCTGCTCGCGCCGGCCGACATCGACGAGAACCTCGTCGCCGCCGCGAAGGTCGTGTATTGCGAGGGCTATCTCTGGGACGTCGAGGTGGCGAAGGCCGCTATCCGCAAGGCGATGGATGCGGGCCGCGCGTCCGGGGCGAAAACCGCGCTCACGCTCAGCGACTCGTTCTGCGTCGATCGCCATCGCGACGAATGGCTCGAGCTCATCGAGTCACGAGTCGACATCGTGTTCGCGAACGAAGCCGAGATCTGCGCGCTCTATGAATGCGATTGGGACACCGCGGCATCGAAGATCGCCGGTCACGTCGACATCGCGTGCCTCACGCGGAGCGCGCACGGTTCGGTCATCATCACACCCCGCGAACAACTGGTGATCGCGGTGCAACCGTGCGAACACCTCGTCGACACCACCGGCGCAGGTGACCTGTACGCGTCTGGGTTCCTGTACGGGTACACGCATGGCTTCGATCTCGCCACGTGTGGTCGCCTTGCGTCGCTGGCGGCCGCCGAGATCATCGGCCACATCGGCGCGCGACCCGCGGTTGCGCTGCACACCCTGCGGTGAAAACGGGTGGGGGCACGCGACCGAAGCCGCGTGCCCCCGCTGACAATGATTCAGCTCAGGCTCAGCCGATCCACGCCTTGTCGAACATGACCGTCGTCGCGACCGTGGGGCGGATGCCGTGGACGTTCTTGTTCCACGCGATCATCTCGACCACGGCCTCGTACACCGGCGTCGGCATGTCGGTACGCCAGATGTCCTGGATCTTCTCGAGCGCCGCCTTGCGCTCGGCATCGGTCTTGCCCGAGCGCACGAGCTGGATCTGTGCGTCCATGTCGGTGCTGACGTAGTTCATGCCGTTCGCCGCACTCGTCGAGAGCACAGCCGAGAGCAGAGCGATCTCGGGTGCTTCCTCTGCGACGTTGAAGCCCCAGCACGCGACATCGAACGCCTTCGTGTTCAACACGTCGGCGACGAGACCGTTGACGTCGTAGTCGTTCTTCAACTTGACGGTAAAGCCCGCCGCGGTGAGCAGTGCCTGGAAGGCCTGGGCCCAGCTCTGACGACTCGGTGCGTTGTGGCAGTTGACGCGGATGGTGCCGTCCCATTTACCTTCCTTCTTCACCTCGTCGACGAGCGCCTTGGCCTTCGCGAGGTCGAAGGAGTTGAGTGCGCTGGCCGAGGCCCATTTCGAGTTCTTCTGGAAGAACTCGCCGCCGGGGAAGCCTGAACTGTTGTTCGCCCGTTCGTTTATCACCTTCTGATCGAGCGCGAAGGCAATCGCCTTGCGCACGCGGACATCGCTGGTGGGCGTGTCGAGCGCGATGAGACCGTCTGGCTTGCCGCCGCACGTCGCCGCCGGAAGACCGCCCCTGCAGCTCACCTTGCCGTTGTTGAGCAACGCCACACCACCCATCCACAGCAGGTTGATGTAGTTGTCGACCTTCTTTTCGTCCTGCGCCTTCTTCACGATCTCGGCTTCACGCAAGAAGCCCACCTGCAACGTGCCAGTGCCGAGCGCGTCGTAGGTCGCGGGCGCGCCGCCCAGCACCTTGAAGGTGACGCCGTCGAGGTACGGCTTGCCGCCCCAGTACGTGTCGTTGCGCACCGTGACGATCGATTCCTTCGGCTTGTACGAGTCGACCTTGAACGCACCCGCGCCGACCGGCTTCAGGTTGAACGAGCAGTCCTTCGGCTTGGTCTCCTGGCCGGCGCCACACGCCGCCTTCACCGCGGTGGGCGAGGTGATCATGCCCGGCATGTACGAGAGCATGTACGGGAAGTTGGCCCACGCGGTGCTGAGCGTGAACTTCACCGTGGCCTTGTCGATCACTGCGTAGTCCTTCACGACAGCGACCTGTGCCGCCGAGCGTGAGCCGAACTGCGTGTGCCGTTTGATGCTGAACACCACTGCGTCGGCGTCGAGGTCGGTGGCGTCGGTGAACTTTACGTTCGGGCGGAGCTTCAGGGTCCACTCGGTGAAGTCGGCATTCGGCGTGAGCGACTCGGCGAGCTGCGGCTCGAAGGACTTCTTCTCTGTGTTGTACCGCATCAATGTGTCGAAGATCGCGGTGAGCTCGGTCTCGCCGGTGGTACCGCCGCCGTTCGAGACGACCGGATCGAGGCCCGCGGTCTCGCTGAACATGCCCATCGTGATCGTGCCACCGACCTTCGGCGCCGCGGTGGTGGTGGTGTTCACCGCGGTCGAGGTGGTCAGATTCACCTGGCCCGAGCCACTCGGCTTGGTGGTGCCGCCTCCGTCGTCGCCGCACGCCGCCGCCACGATGGCGAACACCGCGACGAGAACGGCAAGGCGATGCAAACGCCTGCGCTTCATGAGTTTCCCCCCGGTCACTCCGTCGGTTCCGACGGTCTCTGGACCAGGCTGCATCCTAGTCATCGCAAGCCGGCCCACGCAGCGAACGCTCGCCTGCGCCAGGCGCCATCGCGCGCCCAGGGATCGCGCGTGGCGCAAAAAGCGAAAAGGCCCCGGAGCAGATGCGGCCTGCGCCGCGTACCCCGGGACCTTTGCGTTGTTTCCCGTCCAGCCACTTCTCGCTCCGGCGAGCGATCGGCGGAGCACGGCTTGTCGCGGCCATGCTCTCATCCCTCTTCGGTGTCCGACGACACCCTCCGAGTTCTCGAAGCCATCCCCAAGAGCGCCACGTCAGGCGCACAATCCCGTTCCGCGCCCTCCACCCCGTCAGGCATCGTGCTGCGTTTCGGTCCGACCACGAGGTGATCCGTTCACGCTGTTGTACCGCACGCCCCGTCGGCGCCCGGCCAGTGCTCGTCTCACTCCGCTTCGCCGTCGACCCTCTTCGAGTTCGTCGTCCTCCCCCGTCAGGGTGGGGACTCGCTCGCGCCCGGATCGCCGTCAGTGTCTTGGTTCGTCTTCGCCGAGCAGTGAACTCGGTTTTGGGCGAGATAAGGAGAGTGTTCTCGTCTCGCCGGGGCTCCGCTCCCGCCGCCCGAGTTCCCGGTTACCCGTTCACTCGGTCGCCGTTCGCTTCCTCCGTCGAGCCTCGTTCGCTCTCAACGTGTGCATCGAACACCCGCGGCCCGCGAAGGTCAAGGGGCAGCCGCGAAATCCACCGGTCATCCACCGCGAAACCGCGAAATCCCCAGGTGACCAGGGGTTTCACACAACCTCGTGCACAGCGTTCTGCACAACCTGCAGTCGGTCATGCCGTTGGCATGGCTACGACGAGTGCGGCGGCGTGCCGTCGACGTCGGTGTAGCCGTACGCCGCGACGACAGCCTCGGTGGTGACCGCAGTGCCGCAGCGGGTCATCCGGGTGTCGTCGGCGGCCAGGGCCACCACGGCGCGTCCCGCGAACCGCGGCGACTCGACACTGCTCAAGGAAATGCGCGCGCCTTCGAAGTCGACGAACGCGTTCGCGTCGTCATCCTTGGGCACGGCGGCCTCGATGAGCTCCGTGCGCACCCAGCCGGGCCAGGTCGAAATCACCGCGACCGCGTGGTCCGCGAGCTCGAGCGCCGTGTCGGCGGTCATCTTGTCGACTGCGGCCTTCCCGATGCCGTAGAGGACGTTCTGCGCGTACTGGGTCGCACCCGACGACGAGATGTTCGCGATCAACCCGCCGCCGGTGCGGATGAGCATTGGCGCGGCGAGCGCCGGCGCGACGTAGTGCGACCGGGCACCGACACCGACGATCTCGTCCCAGAGCTCGATCGGCACATCCCAGAACGGCCGGGCCGATCCACGGCGCAAGGTCAGGGACCGAGAACACGTTGTTGACGAGCACGTCGAGCCGACCTGCGAACGGACCCGAACCCACCGTCGATGTCGTCACCGCACGACCATAGCCACGCGCTATCGCCTCATCCTCGGCCAGGCCACACGAAGTCCGTCGCGACCTTCACCCGCGGCATCGCTGAAGCCCCGCGGGACCGCGCTCGTCGAGCAACAGTGGGCTCGGTGTACTGCGTGACCTTGTCCTCTGCCATAGCGCTGCGATGAGCGGCAGACTCTCGAGGACGGAGGTGCGTGATGCACGATGGCTGGCACGGTGACGGGTGGGGAGGCGGACACTGGATCGCCGCTATCTTCATGATGGTCTTGTTCTGGGGAGCGCTCGCAGCGATAGTGCTAACGGTGGTGCGCTCCGGTGGCTGGTCGCGCCACGATCACCATGCTCATCGTGCGGAGCCACCGCCACGGGGTCCGACCGCTGACGCGGAGCGGATCCTGCACGAACGATTCGCCCGCGGCGAAATCGACGAGGGCGAGTACACGCGCCGTCATGACTTGTTGAAGGGCCGGTCTGAAATGTGACGACCGACTCTGTTGGCGATCCAGTAACCGCCGCCCATCCGTCACTGTGCCATCCGTAGTGCATCGCGCACCTCCACAGGGAATATCGCGAACTGGGAGCGTCGCGTGCATAGCTGAAAGGGTCCTCTCGCTGTTCGACGGGCGACGCCCGCCGAGAACGCCGACCGGGTCATGACGTTGACGTCTGGCGCCCGACAGAATGGTCGGGTGAACGAGGAGCGTTTCGCGCGGCGAGGGTTGTTGTTGTGCGCCGCGGCGGCGTTGTGCTTCGGTGCGGCGACGCCGATCTCGCGGCGGCTCTTGGCAGAGTTTGACTCGGTCACTCTTGCCGGCGTGCTCTATGTGGGGGCAGCGCTGGCCGCGGCGCCTGTAACGTCTCGTCATCAGTCCCCTCGACGGGTTCGTGCCGATTGGGTGAAGCTCGCAGTCGCGGTGGTGATCGGCGGTGGCGTCTCGCCGGTGTTGTTGCTGCTGGGCCTGGATCGAGTGGCGTCGCCGACCGTTTCGATCTTGTTGAATCTCGAGCTCGTCGCGACGGTCGTGTTGGCGTGGGCGGTGTATCGCGAGCGCATCGATCGGTTCACGTTGGTCGGTGCCGCTCTGGTCGTCGCGGCGGGTGTCGCACTTGCGTGGAATGGTGGTGTCACGGTCGGACCGGCCGCGATGTTGGTGGCGTTGGCGTGTGTTGGTTGGGGCATCGACAACTCCACGACCGCAAACCTCATCGCGTTCACCCCGGCGCAGATCACGACCGCGAAAGGCGTCGTCGCCGGCACCGCGAACCTGTGCATCGGGATCGTGTTCTTCGGCGGTATTCACGCGTCGGTGGTCACGGTGCTCGGCGCGCTCGCCGTCGGCGCGATCGGCTACGGCGTCTCGATCATGTTGTGGATCGCGGGTGCCCGCTCCATCGGCGCGGCGCGCGGCCAAGCGGTGTTCGCGACCGCGCCGTTCATCGGTGTGTTGCTGGCGTGGCCGATCCTCGGCGAACACCTCACGTATACGACCGGCGTCGCGTTTGGGTTTGCCGCGGTCGGTGTCGCGTTGGTGTCGATCAATCACGTTGCGCCGTTGCATCGCCATACGGCGACTGTGCACTCGCATTGGCATCGCCACGACGACGTTCATCACGACCACCACGACGCCGGGACACCTCTGCGGCATCGACACCCGCATGCACACGACGCGGTCGAACACGCTCATACGCGACGCCACACCGCCCGCAGCCGCCCACGCAGGTGACGGCCGCGTGTCCTGCGGACCGCAGCGATCCTATCCCGGCGCTTGGTCCCGGGCGCCGGTGTCGGGGTTCTAGGCGCTATTGACACGCGCTGCGAGGGCGGCAAGCTCTCGGCTCGGCCGACCCGGCGGACGAAAGGCCCTCCTCGACGTCTCACGATCGAGCAACGCAACAATGCGGTCCACAGAACCCAACAGGGCACAGCGAAGAACGCTACGCGGGGACACAGCCATAGGTGCCGGGCCGCATCGCGACGATGGGAGGATCGAAGACAACCGAGACCCGTTTCCGCGAGTGGTTCTCCAACAACAGCTGACCCTCCGGCTGGACAAGCTTCATCGGCGGCAACGGGTGCGCTCCCGGCGGAGGACCGGCCGGGAAGATGCATGCGTCATCACCGGCTTGTCGCCAACCGGCGGGAAGGTTCGCAAGGTAAAAGGTCATTGCCTGATCCACCCCGATGCCGGCTGGAAGCGCGTATGACACGTGCAGCGCGTAGGAACCGCACGACCGCAGAAACAGCAAACTCGTGCATGAATCCCCTGCGGTATACACGGTCGATCGTTCGAGCTGAACCGCACCTGGGTATTGCGTGAGTTGTCGGTACAACGCGCCGTCACGACGACGAGCCGCAGCTTCGGGCGAGAGATACCGCTGCCACGCGAACACACTCGCCAACGCGAGCA
>JANMVY010000187.1:0-9931 GCA_031393535.1 Actinomycetes bacterium
GCCCCCGTTCACTCCGCCGACGTGAGCCCGAACCGCGTAGCCGAGCGAGTGCAACAACGCGCCGAACGCGCCGTTCAGGTGATAGCAATATCCGCCGCGACCTTCCAGCGCGATACGTTCCGCCGAGTCGACGGGATCGATACCCCATGACTCACCGGAATGGATCCACAGCGTCTCGTACGGCACGCGTTCCGAGTGCCGCCGATGCAGCTCCCGCAGCGCGTCAATGGACGGCGGGCGCGCCTCCACGCCCAGCCGCCGCAGGTACGCAGCTCGCAACTCCGTATGGAGTCGTGCCGAGGTCCACACGATTCCAAGTATTGCAGCAGCAAGTGTCACCCGCCAGCTGCAAGCGGGTGCCAGGGGCGCAGATTGCCCGTTCTGGCACCTCATCGTCGAGCGGACGCGGTGACCGCGGAACTACCTCGCCCATTCAGCACGCGCCACTGGCGCACGCTATGCCGTCGCAGCTGTCGTGACGTCGGCGCCATCGACACGCGGCGCGACTGGGCCATGCTCGTCGTCACGAGTTCATGAACCCACGATGCCGCGTCGAGCACGGGCGCACACCCCACACCGTGGCCGTTTCATCCAACATTTCATCCAACATTCCAGGCGCTACACGACGCGCGAAGCACCATTTGACGGACGCCCGGCCGGACATAACTGCAGGTCACGGCACCTGTGCGCAGCTGCCGAACGCGTCCAGCCACACTTCTAATCCGAAGGTCGCAGGTTCGAATCCTGCCGGGGGCACGTGGTGTTCGCTGGTCGCGAGCAGTTCTCGGCTCGCGGTCGATCGTCACCGGGCGCGCTCTCGGACCGAAATCGGGCCCGCGCGCGAACCAACTTCGCGATCGTGTGCTGTCGCGTCGGGCGCCCTCGCTGCGCTTTTCCGCACGGAGGCAGCTGATGACGGTGATGCGACGGAAGAACGGCTGGGCGTTCGCGGCCTCGGTGGCCGACGGGGCGCGCGGTCGCCGCCAGGTCTGGCGGGGCGGGTTCCGCACCAAGGCCGAGGCCGCGGCGGCCGAGCGGCGGTTCTTGGTGGAGCTCGAGACGGCGAGCGCGCCCGCGCGGCCGTCGATGTCCTGCGAGCGGGTGATCGCCACGTTGATCGTCCCGCACGTCGGCGAGGTCGAGCTGACGGCGCTGGCGCCGGCGCACATCCGCGAGCTGCACACGGTGCTGCTGGCCATGCCGAAGCGATGGGGGAGCGGGCTGCTGTCGCCGACCATCGTGCGCATGGCGCACCGTGTGCTGCATCGGGCGATGCAGGATGCGCTCCGCTGGGAGCTAGCCGCCGAGCTAGGTGACTGGTGTCGAACGGGGTCCCGCCTCGCCATCGCGCACCCGGATGCGTTCGACGCGCCGACCCTGGCCGACGCCCCTTGGCGAGCTGGCGTGGGGCGCGCGAACCATGGTCTCGAACTTCACCGGCGGCAGCGTCGAGGACCGCATTCGCAGCGCCGAGCTCGCGATCGCCGCCGCCGAGCACCGCAACGACCCGATCGCGGCCGTGAACACACTGATGATGCACGGTATAGCCCTCGCACCGGCCGACCCGGTGACGGCCCTGGAGTCGTCGCTCGAAGCCCTCCGGCGGGCCCGGCAGTGCGGGCACCAGTCGGTGATCATCTCCGCCATCGTCACCGCAGGCGCGGTCTACATGATCCGCGGTACCGACGAGGACTTCGCGAGTGCGCTGGCCCTGTTCGAATCGGCGCTCGACATGCAGCACGACACCACGAACACGCTGTGGCTGAACCTCAATTGGGTACACCTGTTGGTACGCGCGCGGCAGCCCGGCCCCGTCAGCCGGTTGGCCCGGGCCATCCACCTGGCCGACCGGCTCCGATCGCCGCACGCCGAGCACGCGGCGCTGCGGCTCCTGGCCCTGTGCGTGGCGGGTCTGCCGGCTGAGGCGGCGACGCTCGCCGGGTACTGCGATGGCCCCCTCGCCGAGCACCGCATGGTGTTCATGGACGAAGAGTTCGAGCGACTCGACGCGGTGCTGTGTTGTGACCCCGGGCGCCAGGCCCACGAGGCGGCGGGTGTTGCGGCCTCGCGCCGCAAGATCATGGCCCTCGTCGGCCACTTCACCTCGGTGATCGACGATCCGGACCGCCGCTCGTAGACACCTGCGAGCGCGGATCTCGGGCGGCCTGACCGATGGCGGGCGCTGGCCACCGACCGCCACACGGGCCCAGGTTGCGCCCGGCGGGCTATAGGCCGGTGGCGAAGGTCTGCCAGCGATCGGCGAGCTCCCACTCGGCGATCCACCGGGTCAGGTAGGCGGCGTCGAGCGCGACGCCGGCCTCGAGGATGGAGCGGATGTCGTCGCCGTCACGAGGTCGCCACGCGATCAATTTGTGCACGATGACGTCCTCGACAGTCAGCACGTGCGCCGACGACGGTCCAGTCGACACCGAGGCGGTCGAAGGTCTCAGCGATCGATGCGAGCCATGCCGAGGGATCGTGCTCGGTCATAGATGCCCTCCTCGGGTGCCCGATCATCAAGTGGCTCGAAGCCGTGAGCAGTCCGATCGGCGTTGATGACCTCGAGCAGCTTGCGGCGTTGCTCGGGCGTGCCGCGGTCGTCGCACTCGCCGGTCGCGAGATCCCTGCTGATTCGCTGCATCTTCGCCTTGTCTCGTGCACTGACCACGACTCCCAGGCTACCGCCCGGCCCGGCCATGGACCGGCCATGGACCGGCCGCTACGGCTCGGCGAGTTCGTCGACGCGGTCCAAGGCGGGCTCGGCAGGTCTGGATCCCTCACGACGGCTGGATCACCGTCTCGCACGCCAGCGTGTCGATCACCCGCACGCCGATTGTGACGTCGTCGACATCGGCGGCGTCGAAGGCCCACGCGACCGCGGCGCGCAGGTTGCCACGCAACCCCGGCGCGCAGCGTCTGATAGCGCTCCATCCGACCGCGACGCCCACCGGTCAACAGCCGGGAGCGTTCGTCGAGATGCGACACGATGTCCACCGGCCGCATCGCGAACGAACCAACTTCGGATCTGATGTCGTCGCGTCGGGCCTGATCACGGCGCGTATCCCGCTGAGGAGGAACTCATCGCGGTGATGCGACGAAGCGGCGGGCGGGGTCGCCCGCCTTCACGCCGAGCCGACTGGGTGTCACCAGTTCCGCCAGAGTTGATCGCGCCGCATCGCGCGGGGGTGCTCGATGCTCGGATCGTTGTACCGGCGCGACCGCAAGGCTGCTCACGCGCCCTGCTCACAACGTCGCGAGGCGTTCGCCCACTCGGTCTGTACCTGCCACCTCGTGCCGTTGCGCAGCCGCACCGGGGTGACGAATTGCCACGCGCACTTGTCGCCGATCTCGGCGCCTGAGGTATCGACCCACGCCGCCGTGCCCGGGCCGGGCTCCGCGTCGGTCATGACCTCGAACAGCTCGTGGGCGGCGACGTTGACGAGCGCCCGCGTCCGTTCCGAAAGGTCGTTCGCCCCGACCCGATCGCCTGCATCGCAAGGCGAACCAGTGCCGAAGAGCGGGAGGTACGCAACGGCGGTGCGCACGCCGGCGATGACCACGCTGTTGTGCCATCCGCAGTACGTGGCCCCCGACGGCGCGTTCGAGGTGAACACGAGGTAGACGCCGGCCGGGTCGACCGTGCCATTTGTGACCTTGGCAACCTCGGCGCCGATGCTCATTGCGGTGGCCGAACGAGGAGGGTTGGCCGGGTCGGTGAAGGACACCACGGACGACGTGTGTGGCATCGCCCCGCGGAGATAGGGCGTGAGCAACGCGAGATGGCGGGATCCGTCGAGCCCATTGAGGAAGTCGGTGACCGCAGGCTTCGCGTCGGCAGGAAACGCGGCCGAACGCCCCCACCAGATGGCGTAGAGGTGGGTGTCGGCGATGATCCGCCCGCCGTGGTCGACGAGCTGCGTCGTTGCGGTGGCGAGTGCGGCGGACGGGCGACGCGCGAGATGCGACGGCCCGATGGCCACCACCTTGGGCGGCCGTGGAACTGCAGTTGCAGCCGCGGCTGGGCGTGCTGACGCGACCAGCGTCGCAGTGAGCAGCACCAGCAGGACGGCGGGGATCAACCCGGGGCGCGGGCGGGGACGGGGATTGGGGACGCGCATGACGGTTCCTCCGGCGGGGCGGGAGACGCACAGGGGAGTGCGGGGCGGGGGAAGCCGTGGAACACATGGTGCACGCGGGGTGTGACAGTGCGCTCGGCGACGCGACGCGGGCTGCTCGGTCGCAGATGTGCTGCAGCGCCGAGCGCGTGATCGCCCCGAGCAGGCCCGACGACTCGGTTGTCTACGGGGTGGCACCGACCGAGACGGTGAGCGACACCGGCCGCCGCACGCTCGGGTTCTCGCCCTGGAACTCGCCATTCACCGGCTCTACCAGCCGTAATGGATGCGCCTTCGCGAACAGTGTGGTGAGGGCGATCTCGGTCTCGACGCGCGCGAGCTGTGTGCCGATGCAGCTGTGCACTCCACCACCGAAGGTGACCGGCCGGCTGTCGCTGCGCGTGATGTCGAAGCGGCCCGGGTCGGAGTAGCGGGCCGGATCACGGTTGGCGGCCACCGACGAGAGGAGCACGTTCGAGCCCTCTGGGATCACGGTGCCCCGCACATCTATGTCGACCGTGGCATACCGGCTTGTCCAGAGCGCGGGTGGTTCGAAGCGCAACACCTCGTCGACGGCACTCGGCGTGAGAGAAGCATCGGCCCGGAGGAGCGCGAGCTGCTCGGGGTGCAGCAGCAACGTTCGGACCGCGTTCGAGATGAGGCTCATCGTGGTCTCGAAGCCCGCGGTCACCAGGAGCACAGAATTCGCGATCTGCTCGTGTTCGGTGAGAACGTTGCCCTCGTCGTCGGGGGCCTTGAGCGCGGCGAAAAGTCCGGTGTCCCCGCTGCTCCAGCGAGGCACGAAGTCGGCGAGGAAGTCGGTGAGGGTCTGCATGTCGTGGACCCAGCCGGCACCCGACCGGCGCGCCGGGTCGAAGATCGCGGTGACCTCGGTGTCCCATGTGGCGGGATCGACTCCGAAGAGGAGACGCGTTACTTCCATAGGCAACGGGAACGCGAGCAGCTGGTGAAGGTCACCCCCGCCGCGGGCGACGAGTTCGTCGACCAACCTCTCGGCAGCGGCGGTGATCGCCGGGCGTAGCGCGTCGACGGCGCGGGGTGTGAACGCCCGACTGATGAGCGCCCGAGCGCGGCGATGGGGAGGGCCGTCGAGCGCCATCATCCAGCTGTGCATGATCTCGCGCAGCGGTCCATCGGTGACGCCGAGCGAATCCGGTACGCCGCGCCCCGAGGTGAGGCGCGTGTCGCGCAGGAGCGACACGACGTCGCCATAGCGCGACACGTACCAGTACCCGAAGTCGGTTTGGTACACCGGGTCGTGGTCGCGGAGGCGGTCGAACAGCGGATACGGGTTGTCGCGCGTCTCAGGGGAGAAGAAGTCGTAGGCCATCGAGGTCATCGTCCGACGGTCACGAGATGACGCCAGTGCCCCACCCAGGTCATCGCAGGTGGCGGCTCGTTCTCGGGCCGTGGCGCGGTGTCGCCGAACAGGGTCGTATAGCTCGGCATCGGCGATTCTCCCGCTGCCCCCGCGTGTTGCCACGCCGCCACGGTTTGGTCGAGCGAGGTTGCGCTCTCGAACAGCGCGAGGTGCATTCCCGCGCCTTGCGCTCCCAAGGGGTCGGTGGTGAACAACTGCATCGAGCGTGGCGTTGCGGTGGGCACGTCGACCGACGCGAACCAATCGAGCGCGTCGCCGCCCGGCCGGCGCCAGTCGTTCTGCACGGTGGTCAGCGTGCGCACCGGGTGCTGCGACACGTCAGTGGTCACGGTCAAGAGCATCGTCGCGAAGTCGACGTGGTAGAGGTCGTCGATGCGGCCGACGTCTCGCAAGGCCTGTGCGCGCGGCCGGACCGACGCCCAAGCCTCGCCTTCGTTGGCATAGTCGGCCTCGGCGATCGAGAGGTAGCGCGACGCGCAATGACCGGGCCCGGCGAACTCGTAACGGTGCATCGCCGTGAACGACCCGTTCTTGATCGCATCAGGCAGGTGGACCTCGTTGTACCAGCGGTGGTACTCGTCGCCGACGCCCTCGTGCGGTGTCGACCACACAATGAACGACATCCGCGCGGTGTATCCGAACATCGTGCCCCCAACCCTGATCGAACGACGGCTCGAGGCTAACGCCGCAGATCTCCTGCGGGCGCGGGAGGCGACCATGCGCGGGTGAGCGGTGCCTTATGCAAAACGGCGGAGGGCGCCCGCCGAAGCGGGCGCCCTCCGAATCACACAGCCACGTACTGCTACGACAGCGTGTACGGCAACGGCACGACCGTGCCCGCAACCGTGCGGAAGCACGACAGTGGCGACAGGCACTTGCCGCCGTAAAGCCCGTTGGCATCCACCGCGTTGGCGAACACGTTGGACGTGACCTGCACCTGCTGAATGTTCGAGGCCAGCCAGGGCTTGTTCGCCGACACCGAGCCCTTGCCGCCGGCGATACCGGCCGCCTCGAAGTCTTTCTTGGCGAATATTGCCGCTTGGTAGGTCTTCTTGGTCAGGTTGCCGCCAGCGCCCGTGATGCCGGCCTTGACGAGCTGCATGATGTTGCACTCGTAGTAGCTCTGGTCCATGTCGAGCTGCTTACCGGTGGCATCTTTGAAGCCCGGGTAGGGCACGCCGGGGTTGGTCTTGACGATCGGCGGGAAGTTCTTGCCGACCGGGGTGGTCTTGTAGGTTTCCTCGAAGTCCTTCCGGCACTGGGCCTCGAACGCGGTGTCGGTGGCCTTGGCGCCCGCGGTGTCGAGCCGGAAGTTGTTCCAGTGGGTGAAGCACGGCGCACCTTCCATCTCAGGCGGCAACTGGCCCGCTGAGAAGGCGGTACACATACCCGAGCTGATCTCGAGCATCGAGTACTTGAGCGTCAAGCCGGCCTTGGTGGCCTCGGGCGGGAACACGCCGAAGTTGGTGAAGTTCAACATGCTGACGACGTGCGTGGCGCCCGCGGCCTTGACCTTCTCGACCGCCAGTGCGACGTTCTTGTTGGCATCGGCGGTCGGCAGGTTCGCGACCTTGAGCGCATCGCTGAAGACCACGTTGTAGCCCTCACGCTTGAGCACCTTGTCGACCTCGTTGAAGGCCTCGGTGGCAAAGTCCCAGTCACTGCGCAGGACCGCGATCTTGCCCGTCTTGGGCAGGAGGGCCTGGTTCTTGACGAGCGCCTCGATGCCGGCCTGCGCGCTGGCCGCACCCGGAGGGGCAAGCCCGATGAAGTTGCCGGCCTGCTCTTTGAACTGCTTGGGACTGACCGCATCGACGCCCATGTACTGGGTCTTGCCGTCAACGGTGATGCACGGAGTCGAGTCAGGTGGGAAGCCGCCGCCCGCCGCGATCACCATGAACACCTTGGCGTCGATGATCTTCTGGCACGACGTGGCGTAGGTCGCGGGTTTGGCCGGGTCCCAGTCGATGAACTGGTACTCGAACTTGCGACCGTTGATACCGCCCTCGGCGTTCCACTTGTCGAGGTAGTACGAGATGCGCTTGGCGTTCGCGGGCCCCGCATCCTCGGGAACACCCTTGATCGCGCCCGCCGCGACCAGGCCCGACAAATCGGCGCCGTGGATGGCGACCTTGATGGTCGTCTCGGTCACGCCGGTGTCCGAAGCGGTGTTCTTGACAATCGTGGTGGTGCCGGCGGCGGCGACGGTCGTGGTGGCACCGGTGGCCCCGGTGACTTTCGGAGTGGTCTTGCCTCCGTCGTCGCCGCAGGCCGAAGCCAGCAGCGCCAGCGCAATCGCGGCGACGGTCAATTTTTTCGTCGATACCTTCAAGAGTCCCCCTCGTGGAATCTGCCCAGCTTTTGTGTTACGTAGGTCACACGCTAGCGTAACCCGGCGGGGCTTGGGGCATCTGGAGAACGCGGGGGCAGTTCGTTGCAGGACCATGAAGATCGCCCGGGGCATGGGGGCAGTGCGGCTGCTGCGCTCGCCAACCAGGTCATGCAGGAGGAGCAAACCCGCCAGGAGGCGAACCTCGCCGAGCAGTTCATGCTGCCCGACGACCTGCTGCCCGGCATGGGTGGCGAAGCGATGGGGTTTCGCGAGGCGCTCCGCCAGGGGGGCGTCACCATGGTGCTCCTCCTCTCGCTGCTCTTGGTGTTCGAGTCCGCCGACCAGGTCACCGTGCAGGTGCTCGGACCCGATATCCAAAAGACCCTCGACATCTCCGACACCGTGCTCACCGGCATCGCGAGCCTTGGCGGCGTCGTGCTGGTGTTGGCCACGTTGCCACTCGCATGGCTCGCCGACCGCTTCAAGCGCACCCGGGTCGTCGGCTTCGCGGCCGTGGTGTGGGCCGGCTTCGCGGCGCTGACCGGCCTCGCCCCGAATGCCTTCGTGATGGGTGTCACCCGCAGCGGCACGGGCCTCGGCGCGTCGGCCACGATCCCCATCTCGCCGACGATCATCGCCGACCAGTACCCCCTTGCCGCGCGGACCCGCATGTTGGCCCTCGAGTCGCTCGGGCGCCCCCTCGGGTACGTCATCGGCCCCTTCCTCGCGGGTCTCATCGCCAGTCAGGCCGGCGGCGACGAGGGCTGGCGGTGGGCGTTCATCCTCGGCGCCATCTTCCCGGTCATCATCGGCTTGGTGTTGTTGACCCAGAAGGACCCCACGCGTGGGCGCTTCGAGCAGGAGGCGGTGCTGGGCGAAGCCCTCGAGGTGATCGACCCGCCAGTACGCATCTCGGCCGCGTTCGAACGCCTGAAGAAGGTCCGCACCTTCTACTACTTGATCGTGGGCATCGGGTTGTTGGGTTTCGCACTCGTCGCCGTGCCCGTACAGCTCGGGTTGCTGCTCGGCAACAACCCAAAGAAGGATCCGCACTTCCACTACGGCTACGGGTCGTACACGCGTGGCTGGATGATCGGACTCATGCAGGTCGGCCAGCTGATCGCCATTCCCATCGCGGGCTTCGTCGGTGATCGCGTCTTCCGCAAGGACCCGACGAAGGCACTCCGCCTCACCGGCTTGTTCGTGTTGCTCTACGGAGCGTTCGTGGTGGTCGGTCTGCGGTTCAGCAGCATCACGCTTCTCATCGCGTTCATGATCATCGCCAACGCGTTCCAGGGAGCGGCGTTCGCGACGATCCGCCCGGCCATCGCCGCCGTCGTGCCCTACAAGATGCGGGCACAGGCGTTCGCCATGGTCGGTGTGTACATCTTCTTGATGGGTGGCTTCTTCGGAGGATTGCTCGCCGGTGCGTTCAGCGACTCGTGGGGTCAACGCACCGCCCTCACCATCATCGTTCCGCCCGCTGCGATATTGGGCGGCCTACTCGTGATGTACGGGGCCCGGTTCATGCGCAGCGACATCTCGCTCGGCGTCCAGGAACTGCTCGAGGAACAAGAGGAACGGCGGCGCATGGCGGCCGACCCCGAGAACATCCCCGTGCTTCAGGTGCGCAATCTCGACGCCGGCTACGGACCACTGCAAGTGCTCTTCGGCGTCGAGTTCGAGGTCAAACGCGGCGAGGTGTTGGCACTGCTCGGCACGAACGGTGCCGGCAAGTCGACGTTGCTCAAAACCATCGCCGGGCTGATCATGCCCGATCGGGGCGTCGTGAGGTTCAACGGGCGCACCATCACCCTCGTGGCGCCAGAGCTGAGGGTGGCGCAGGGCATGGTCCAGGTGCCCGGCGGTGAGGCCATCTTCCCGACGATGTCGGTCAAGGAGAACCTCGACATCTGGTGCGAGCTCATCGACGACCCGACGAAGCGGATGGCTGCACGCGAGCGCGTCTACCGGGTCTTCCCCAACATCGAGGAACGTCTCGACCAGCGCGCCGGATCGTTGTCGGGCGGCCAGCAACAAATGCTCGCCCTCTCCAAGGCGCTGCTGCTCGAGCCCGACCTC
>JANMVY010000281.1:0-8258 GCA_031393535.1 Actinomycetes bacterium
CGCGCCGCCGGGCAGGTCGACCCGCACCTCGCGCCCGATGGTCGAACATCGCGAGCGATAGCGATCGAGCAGGTCGGGTGCGTCGTCGTCGAGGCCCGCGAGGATCTCGTCGGCGAACACGAGCGGCGACACGGCGACACCATGCGCGGCGAGCGACGTGGCACCCGCGAGCTCGCCTGCCATGGGCCACGCGATGTTGCAGCCGATGCCCACCACGACTGCGCCGGCTCCGTCGGTCTCGGCGAGGATGCCGGCGAGCTTGTCGGTGTCGACGAGTACGTCGTTCGGCCATTTGATCGAGGCCACCACGCCGCGGGCCCGACATGCGTCGACGGTCGCCACGGCCACCGCCATGGTGGCACGGAACCACTGTTCGGCCGGGCGCGTCGGGCGCAGCAGGATCGACGCCAAGAGGTTCGTGCCGGGGGGCGCCAACCAACGGCGATCGAGTCGGCCCCGACCTGTCGTCTGGTGGTCGGCGACGAGCACGAGACCGGCGGGTTCGCCGCCGCGCGCCCTCGCCAGGAGATCGGCGTTCGTGGAACCGGTGACCGAAACCCGCAGGATTCTGGAGGAAGAGTTCGCACTCGGGCCCGTCACTCGGCTAACCATATGGGGTGTTTTCCAAGGTCCTCATCGCCAACCGTGGCGAGATCGCGGTGCGGGTCATCCGTGCGTGCCGCGAGCTCGGCATCAAATCCGTCGCCGTGTACTCCGAGCTCGATCGTGAGGCGCTGCACGTGCGCCTCGCGGACGAGGCGTACGCCCTGGGTGGGCAGACCGCAGCCGAGAGCTACCTGAATACGGCGGCCATCCTCGACGCCATCGAGCGCAGCGGTGCCGATGCGGTGCACCCGGGGTACGGCTTCTTCTCCGAGAATGCCGACTTTGCCCGGGCCATCACCGAGAAGGGCATCGCCTTCGTCGGCCCGCCACCCGCCGCGATCGAGGTCATGGGCGACAAGATCTCGGCCCGCAAGGCGGCCCAGGCGGCCGGTGTGTTCGGTGTGCCCGGCACCACCGAGTTCATCACGTCGGCCGATGAGGTGCGGGCGTTCGCGGCCGAGAACGGCTACCCCATCGCCATCAAGGCCGCATACGGTGGCGGTGGGCGCGGCATGAAGGTCGTGCCCGACGACGCCTCGATCGAGGACTGCATCGAATCGGCTCAGCGCGAGGCAAAGTCGTACTTCGGGCGTGACGAGATCTACATGGAGCGCTACCTCACCAAGCCGCGCCACGTCGAAGTGCAGCTGCTCGCCGACACGCACGGCAACTGCATCTACCTCGGCACCCGTGACTGCTCGGCTCAGCGCCGCCATCAAAAGCTCATCGAAGAAGCACCTGCGGCGAACATTCCGCCGGCCACCCTGCAGGCCATGGGCGAGGCCGCGGTGAAAGTCGCGATGGGTTGTGGCTATGTCAATGCAGGTACCGCCGAGTTCCTCTATGAGAACGGCGACTTCTTCTTCCTCGAGATGAACACCCGACTCCAGGTCGAGCACCCGGCCACCGAGATGGTCACGTTCGTCGACCTCGTCGAGTTGCAGCTTCGCGTCGCCGCGGGCGAAGTGTTGCCGCTCACGCAAGAACAGGTCACCATCACCGGGCACGCGATCGAGATCCGCATCAACGCCGAAGATCCCGCCGGCGGCAAGTTCCTCCCGTCTCCCGGCACGATCAGCCGGTTGCGCGCCGCGGCCGGGCCCGGCGTGCGCTGGGACGGTGGCTACGAAGCCGGCGACGAGATCAGCCAGTACTACGACAATCTCATCGGCAAGCTCATCGTGTGGGGCAAGGACCGACCCACGGCCATTGCCCGTGCCATCCGCGCGCTCGAAGAAACCCACGTCGAGGGTGTGGCCACCACCATCCCCGCGGACCTCGCGATCTTGCGCCATCCCGATTTCGCGGCCTACGAACATTCCACCAAGTGGGTCGAGGACGTGCTCGACCTCAGCGCGATCAGCAGCGCGCCGGGCACGCCTCCGACGGTGGGCGAGTCGGACGACATACCGAAGGTGCGCCGCGACACGGTGGTCGAAGTCAACGGCAAGCGCTTCTCGGTGAGCATGTGGGTGCCCGAGTCAGCCGGTGTGGTCGTGACGGGCGGCGTCGGTGCCGGCCCGGTGCGAGCCAAGCGCAGCGGTGGTTCCGGGGGCGGGGGCGGCGCCGGTTCGGGCGAGGTCGTCGCGCCGATGCAGGGCACCATCGTCAAGGTGCTCGTGGCGGTTGGTGACCCGGTCGAAGCGGGCCAGGCCTTGTGTGTGCTCGAGGCCATGAAGATGGAGAACAACATCGCAGCCGACAAGGCGGGCACCGTCAAAGAAGTCCGCGTGTCGCCCGGTGACACCGTCGGCTCGGGCGACATCGTGGTCGTCATCGAGTGACCCGAGCCGCAGGCTCCACCTGAGTCGTCCCGTGGCTCCGCGCCGCTCGTTCGGGCCGAAGGGGAACTACTTGGCTTGCACGACGCGGGTGTTCGCGAGCTTGTCGAGAATGCTGCGGTTGCCGCGATCGAGCAGGGCCGTACCGTAGAGCACCGCGAGCAGTGGGAACACCACGGCTTTCAGGACCGGCAACAGGCCGAGCATGATCACGACCGGGACGATCCAGCGTACGAATGCGCGACGCCACGACGGATTTTCGCCGGTGTCGGCGTTCACCACCCGGATGTGGGTGAGGATCTTGCCCGGCGTCTGCCCGCGAAGGTGCACCGGAACGATTTCGTAGGCGACCACACCGACGACGACGAGTGCCACCCACCACCACACGACGTCGGGGGTGCGGCCCTCGGAGTCCTCGACCACGAAGCGCGCAAGTGCGCCGACGATCAACAACAACAACACGACCATGTCGACACAACGGGCGATGGCGCGTTGCACCAGGGAGGCAGGAGCGTTCACGTGCTCACTGCGCTGCTTCGGCGAGCGCTTCGGCGAGCGACGGATGCACGAAAAGCGACTCGTCGAGATCGGCGACGGTGAGCCCGGCCGTAACCGCGAGTGCGATGACCGAGATCAACTCGGCCGCGTGGCGCCCCACGATCGAACCGCCGAGCACCACGCCGGTCATGGGATCGCTGACGAGCTTGACGAAACCGCGGGCATCGCCGTCGATGAGCGCGCGGGCCGATGCCGAGAACGGCACCTTGGTCACGCGGATCTTGCGGCCGATCGCGAACGCTTCGGCTTCGGCGAGCCCCACGTCCGCGATCTCGGGTTCGGTGAAGATGGCCGATGCGGCTTTGTCGTAGTCGAGGTGGCGATGCGGCCGCAGGTGCAGACCCATGGCGTGTTCGGCGATCTTGCGTCCTTGCATCGACGCGACCGAGCTGAGCGGGAGCTTGCCCGACAGGTCACCCGCCGCGTAGATGTTGGACACCGTGGACTTGCAGTTGTGATCGATCACGACGTAGCCGTCGCGGGTCTCGACCCCGGCCGACTCGAGCCCGAGGCCCTCGGAGTTGGGAATCGAGCCGACGGCGAGCAACGCGTGCGTGCCGCGGGCCGAGCGGCCGTCGTCGCAGCGCACCGTGACACCGTCGTCATCGAGATCGATGCCGATGGCTCGCGCACCCTTGTAGAGCCGTACACCGCGGGCGAGGAAATCGGCTTCGAGCGCGGCCGCGACCTCGGGGTCCTTGCTCGGCAGCACCTGCTGGCGGCTCACGATCAGCGTGACATCACTGCCGAGCGACTTGAACATGTGCACGAACTCGACACCGGTGACGCCCGAGCCCACCACAACCAAATGTTGTGGGATGCGCGGGGGCGGGTATGCGTCGCGGGTGGTGAGCACGCGCACGCCATCGGGCGTGGCCCAGTCGGGGATGCGCGGGCGGCTCCCGGAGCTCAGCACGATGATGTCCGCGGCGATCTGGCGGGTGGCGTGCTCGGTCACGACCTCGACGGTGTGCGAGTCGAGCAGCCGGGCACGACCATGCAGCAATTCGACGTGCTGGCTCGTCAACAGGTCGGTGATGGAACGTTCGAGCTTGTGCTCGATACCGCGCAGACGCGTGCCGAGCGACTCGATGTCGATCTCGGAGCGACCGACGTCGAGGCCCATGTCCTCGGAATGCGTCACGTACGTGAGCGCACTGCCGGTGGCGATCATGGCCTTCGAGGGGATGCAGTCCCACAGGTGGGCGGCGCCGCCGATGACGTCGCGCTCAATGAGCACCACCGCTGCGCCGAGGCGCGCCGCGTGCGTGGCTGCGCTGTTGCCCGCGGGACCTCCACCGATGATGACGAACCGCGTGGCCATGCGCGGCAGACTACCGGCGCTCGGTACGCTCCCCGCCGTGCACGCAGTCCATCTGCCGGTACTCGCGGGTGCGTGGCTTCTCGTCGGTGCGGGGCTGTACAAGACCTGGCGTCCCGCGCCGACTGCGCGCGCCGTGCGTACCGTGTTGCGTGGCCGCGCCGTGGTCGACCCCGCGATGGCGCGTGACCGCGCCGTGCGTACCGTGGCGCGTGGCCGCGCCGTGGCCGACCCCGCGATGGCGCGTGGCCTGGGGCTGCTCGAGCTCGTGGTGGGCGTGGGTGTTCTCGCGTCCCCGTGGGCGTTCGCCGTGTGGGCGCAGAGCGGCATGTACGCGATGTTCGCCGTGTTCGTCGTGCTCGCCCTCGCCACCGGTGCGCCGCGGCAATCGTGTGGCTGTTTCGGCGCGGCCGACAAGCCGCCGTCGTTGATCCACGTGGCGATCGACTCGACAATCGCGGCCCTCGGCGTCGCGGCGGTCACCGACGACGCGCTCGGTTCGGCTCACTCGTCGCTCGTCGCGAACCACGGCTCGGGCGCGTTGTGGTCGCTGGCGCTCGCAGGCGCGGCATTCGTGGTGCTCCGCGGTCGCGCCGGCGCGGGCAGCGTCACGCAACGGTGACCACAACGCAACCCACGAGCGACCGCCCGCGCGTCTCGGCATCGACCCCGAAGACGCACACGAGGTGGGGGCCCGTGACGGCCGCGACCGTGACCTGGAAGCCGTGGCGCACCCCGTACCCCGGCGCGCCCTGCACCAGGTCGGGGCGCGGGCGGTCGGCGGGCGCCACCACCGACACACCGTCGACCTCGATCACCACATCGACCGATGCTGTGGTGTCGGGGTCGATCACCCATCCCGCCGCGACGATCCCCGACGCGGTGGCGACGGCAATATCGATCACCCCTACCGGCAACCCGGAAGGCATGTCGAGGTCGCGACACCCGACGATTTCGACAACCGCGGCGAGGGCGCTCACGCACACGCGATGCACGCCTGGCGTGGCGGCGGCACCGATCGAGTAGCCGTGTGCCGCGCCGTAGGCCGGATACGCCGCGGCGACATCGGAGCGGCTCATGTCGGCCGTGCGTGTCGACGCCACGACACCGTCGACGAGCAACTCGACCGTGGTCGGGGCGACTCGTGCGCCGTCGATGGCCCAGCCGCTCGCGGTGATCGTACCCGCGGCCGCGATCGCGATGTCGAGGGCGCCTGTGGCGCGGCCGAACGACGTGAGTCGGCACCCGAGAAGCACGTTGCCCTGCCCGGCCCCGAGGTCGAGGCCGTACACGCACACCGTGTGATCCCCCCGCGCGATGGTGAGGCTGATCTCGAACCCGCGCGCATTGCCGTAGCCGGCGAACACCGCGCCGACATCAGGTCGTACACGCGCCGCGACAGCAGTGGCGGCGAACACTCCGTCGACATAGGCGTGCACGGTGACCGGTGCGGCGGTGTCGGGGTCGAGCGCCCAGCCGCTCACGCGCACGCCGGTCGGCTCAGATGCGATCGCGTCGACCGAGCCGAACGGCGACACCCCACGCGGCAACACCGCCGGGCGTGCGCTCTGGTATTGCGGATCGAGGGCGCGCGCGACGCGTAGCGCTGTCGCGTTCGACCAGGCCTCGGGGCCGGTCGCAAACACCGGATCACCGGTGCGCCGGAGCAATGCGAGCTGCTCGTCGATCGGTGCTGCGCCGCGCTGTTGGCGCATCAACGCGAACGCCGCAGCCACCTGCGGCGCCGCGAACGACGTGCCGCTCAACGTGCGCGTGCAGCAGGGTGTCGACCACGCTCCCTCGATGCTCTCGCCGGGAGCGAACAGCGTGAGCGACTGCGCGACGTTCGTGAACGACGTGGTGCGGCCGGCCTGACCTTCGGAACCCACGCTGATCACGCGCGGCAGACATGCCGGGAAGCTCAGCATCGACGTGCTCGCGTCGTTGCCCGCGGATGCGACGATCGCGACGCCGGCGGCCGTGAGGCGATCGATGAGCGCGAGCAGCGCGGGGCTCGCGTCGCAGGGGGTCGCTATCGGCCCGCCGCCGAGGCTGAGGTTCACCGCGGCGATGGGCTGTGTCGCGCGCACCGAGTCGACCCATTCGAGCGCGCGGACGAGCGACGCCTCGTCGGTGACGACCCGATCGCTCGCGTCCTTCGCCGATGAGAACACCTGGACCGCGGCGATGTTGGCGCCCGGCGCGACGCCGTACACGACGGGTCCTCCCCCGGCGGCAACCGATGCGACGTGCGTGCCGTGGGAGCAGTCGACGCGACCGGTGCAGGGAGTTGCCGCACCGACGCCCGCTTGCGTCACGGCGCCGTTGGGGCAATCGCCTCCCGCCCCGCGGGCGGGTGTGAAGCATGCTTCGGCCACCACCTTGCCTACAAGGTTCGGGTTCGCGGCGTCGACACCGGTGTCGATGACGACGATCGTCTGCCCCTCACCGCGCCATCCAGAAGCCCACGCCACGGGCGCGCCCGTTTGGTCGAGATGTGGCGCGGCATGGGGTTGCAGCACACGGTTGGGTGTGACCGCGAGAACGCCCGGCGTGCGCAGCAACTCCGCGACCTCGCGAGCGTCCAACGTCGTCGCGAATCCGGAGCCGTTCGCGAACACCACCGAGTCGTCGTGCCGGGCTATCACCTGGCGGGCCAACACCAAACGAGCGATGACCGGCGACGCACGGTCGAACGACACGATGACCGACTCGGCCGCCACCGCGAGCCGTGGTTCCGCGATTGCTGCGCCGACGGCCCCAACCGACCATGACTGGGCAGCGATGACCGCGACCATGACGAACGCCGCGAGCATGACCTGCCCACGCCGCTCCCCCGTCCGCATGTCGCGAGCATGCCACCTGGTGTCACCGCGTCCGCGTCCCCGCGGCGGAATACCTCGATGCCCCCGCCGCGATCCGCCCCGAGGCCCCCGGCGTGGGCTCACAGCCTCGGTGAGAACGGCTGGAGCAGCTCGATGCTCGTGGTGAAGAACGGATCGGCGCAGGTGCGGGGCCGACCCCATCGCTGCTGATAGAACGCCTCGTCGACCTCGGGATGCAACGAGCCGCGCGACGAGCTTTCGGCGTGGGTCAGCTCGGCGAGGGGTGTGTAGATGTTGCGCCAACCACGCTCACCGATGCGCAGGCACAGATCGACGTCGTTGTACGCGACACGTAGTCGTTCGTCCATGCCGGCGACCGCGTGCCACACGCTTCGTCGCAGCATCATGCACGCGGCGGTGACCGCGGCCACATCGCGTACGTTGTCCGCGAGCACCGCGTACGAACCGGCGTCGAGGTTGAGGGCCACACCGCCTGCGTTGAGCACGACACCTTCGTGTTGTGCACTTCCGTCGGGGAACCGCAAGCGGGCACCGACCGCGCCCACCTCGGGCCGCAACGCGTGCTCGAGCAATGCGTCGAACCAGCCGTTACCCACGGGCCGGGCGTCGTTGTTCAACAGCAGCAGCACCTCGCCCTGCGCTTCGAGGGCGGCCAGGTTCATCTGCCGCGCGTAGTTGAAACGATGGGGATAGCGCACGACCCGGCCGTCGAACGCGTCGAGGTAGCGGAGTGTGGCCGGGTCGGTGCTGTCGTTGTCGACCACCAGGATCTCGAGGGGACGATGTGCCACACCGCGGCGCAACAGCTCGATGCACGGTTCGAGCAGGTCAACGCGATCGCGCGTTGGGATGATCACGGTGACCGATGGTCGCCGACCGATGTGGTGGCGCACACGATGCCAGGTGGGGTCGATACCCGGTTCGCGCGACGCGTCGAGTCCGCGGCGAACGATCGCTTCGTCGAGCGCGCGCCTGCTCGACGAGTGCGCCCGCGGCTTCGCGTGGATATTCGCCGCAGTCGACGTGGGGCTCTTTCGCCACGAGTACAGCGGCTTCGCGATGTGGACCACGCGATCGGTGAGCTCGGTGAGCCGGAGCAGGAGGTCATAGTCCTGTGCACCGTCGAGCTCGGGACGCAGGCCGCCG
>JANMVY010000282.1:0-3774 GCA_031393535.1 Actinomycetes bacterium
CGGAAACCATTCGGCTACACCGCCCACACGAAGCTGCTCGAGGACCACACGCTGACGAGGCCAATCAATCACCCGAGCCGCTTTCTCGGCAGGCGATTCGCGATCCCAGGACTCTGCGCTGCCGCCCGCGTAGAACTGGTCTCCCTCGATCACGGTCACCGATCCAGCGACACCGTCCATCGCAGCGAACGCCACGGAGACGGCGCCGGCAAGCGTTGACTTGCCCACACCACTGCGCCCATCGATGCCGACAAATAGAGGCTCACCGGCGACCGAGCGCGCCACGCGCAATCGGGTCATCAACACGTCCACCGACGACGTCTCCGGCGCAGGGGCCACCGGCTGGCTTGCGCGGCTGCCCTCGAGGCCCATACGACGCATGATGCCGCAACGAACCCGACGCCCAGTGGCAATTCCGCAGCGATTCCCCTCAAACCCCTGCACCGTGCGCGCCGTTTCGATCGTTCGCGCAAATACACGTTGGCGGTGGGAATTCTCCGTCGGGGCCCCGATCCTGGTCGCGCATCGGACCCCAGCCATACATCCGAGCAGGTGTCGCCGGCCAAGCGAAGCTTCGTCAGCGTCATTCGAAGCGGGGCGACTTCAGATGAGAGCGGCATAGAGCTGGCTGCGCTGACTGGCGAACCATTGCTCGCGTCGATCCACCCGTGCCTGCCCGCCGGTCTGACGCCATATATCAACAAACGCCGGCTCACCGTGTGCGACATGCCGTTTCACGAACGCCTCCCCCACCCGCATCGGGGGCCGTCAGGGCAGTATGTGGCAATGAGTGAGTCCGGCATCCTCCATCTGTCGCTTCCCGTCCGCGACCTCGTCGCCAGCAGGGATTTCTACGTCGACGTGCTCGGCTGTCGCCTGGGTCGAACCCAACCGGAGTTCGTCGATGTTTGGTTTCACGGCCTTCAGCTAACGCTGCAGCGGCGCCCCGACGAGGTTCGCCCTGTCACCGATCAAGGCGCTCGTCACTTTGGTGTCGCGCTCCCGGACAAGGGACAGTTCGACGAACTCGTCGAACGTCTACGTTCGACCGCCGGCGCGCACTGGGTGACCCAGCCAATCGAGCATCCCGCCGAAACGTTGAGCGGCAAATCCGAGTTCAAGATCGCAGATCCGAGCGGAAACGTGATCGAGATCAAGCACTACGCGGACCCGACCGAGTTCCTCGCGTTGCAGCCATAACTGACCACGTAGCCGCGAACGCGCCACAACCCAACCGAAACCCGGCGCCGAGATCCAGATCGAGTGCCAGCTCACAGGCGAGTCGATCTCACCGGTAGCGCCGCATCCGGCCGCGTACCCTCGCCATATGGACAAGCCCGCGCCGCCGTCATCGGGGACTTCCTGTGTCGCCTCGAGCACACCGACCCAGCGCAGCGAGTCAAGATCCTCGCGGCTGGCGTCCCCGTCGCTGCGTTGCAGCACGTCGCGCTTCACCATGACGATCCGTGGCTTCGCCGACGCTGTCTCGACCTCCTCGATCACCACGCGGCAGACGACTGCACCGACGTGTTCCTCGCCGCGCTCGACGACCCCGTCGCCCCTGTCCGCGAGATCGCGCTGCACGGCCTCGCGTGCGAACGCTGCCGCACCACCGCGATCTGCGTCGCCGACATCGTCCCTCGTGTCATCCGGACCCTCGATGAGGACCCCGCCGCCGAAGTCCGCCACCGCAACCTTGTCCTCCTGCGCAACTACGCGGATCGCCACACCGCCGCCCACGCCGCGCTCGAACGCGCCGCTACCGCCGACCGCGACCCGGTACTGCGCGAAGGAGCCCGTCTCGCCCTCGGCACAGGGCTGCTCCCCAGCCGCAACGACCTTGCTCGCAAACTCCGCAAACGCGACCGCACACCCCGAGGCCCCAGACCAGCGTCCACCGGGGACCTCCAAACCCCCTGACGGCATCCGCGCCCACCGACCCGGCAGTTCGCGAACCCACGTCGCGAACGGCTCCGATACCGCGTTGCAAGAGCGCCCGCCCGTCACACGGCCAAGCAGTGCCTCCGTCGCAGGGAACGCTCCGCCAGCCGCAGATGTCGCGTTTCGCCGTCGCGGCGCGCCTTTCTCGACTGTGAGCACCGACATCGACACTCAAACGCAGACCCCACCGAATAATCGCGAACTGCCGCCCGCGCTTCTTACGATCAGCGAGGCGGCGGCCCGGCTGCGAATCGGACGGAGCACGGCCTATGAGCTCATCGCGTGCGGCGATCTCGAGGTCGTGCACATCGGTCGCTCCGCTCGCGTGCCCGTCGAAGCAGTCGACGACCTCGTCCAGATTCTTCGAGCGCGATCGGGCAACGCCCGTACCCGCGTCACACGGCTTCCGTAGGATCTGAGACATGGTGTCGCGCCGACGTGGGCATGGAGAGGGGTCGATCTTCAAGCGCGCCAGCGACGGCCTCTGGGTCGGCTACGTGACGGTCGGCCGCGAAGGCGACAAGACCGTGCGGAAGTACGTCACCTCTCGCACTCGCGGAGCTGTCCAGGAGCAGCTGCGCTCGCTCCAAGCATCCTATGGAGCGGGCCTTCCGTTCATCACGCAACGTGAGACCGTGGGCGAGTTTCTCGAACGGTGGCTGCGCGATGTCGCACCCGGTTTCGCCCCCTCGATCAACACGCTGGACAACTACGACTGGGCGATCCGAAGGCATCTCATTCCAGCCCTTGGCCCACGACCCTTGGTGAAACTGGCTCCAGGCGAAGTCGTCGACATGTTGCGCGAGAAGGTCGCCGACGGAATGGCGCGGAACACGATATTGCGATTGCGGTCTGTGCTCGCGATGGCACTCGATCATGCGTTGCTCGAAGGCCTTATCGGCCGGAACGTCGCGTCGATCGTTCGTGCACCACGGGGCGGCTCGGTGCCACAGGGCAGATCACTGGATCACAACGAAGCGCTCGCCCTGCTGGCGCACGCGAAAGGCACGCGGCTCGAAGCAACGTTCGTTCTGATGCTCATGGTTGGTCTGCGCCCGGGCGAGGCGCTCGGTCTGATGTGGACCGACTTCGATCCTGACGCAGGAACCCTGCGCATCGAGCGGTCGTTGAAACGCGAGCGCGGTCAACTCCGACTCGGCGATACGAAGACGCGCAAGAGCCGCCGAGCGATCGCGCTTCCGGCTGCCGTGGTAGCAGCACTTGGCAAGCATCGCCGCAGGCAAGCTCGCGAACGATTGAAGGCCGGAACCGAGTGGCAAGACCTCGGCCTGATCTTTCCCACGTCGGTTGGATCCCTCCTTGACCCAAGCAACTTCCGCCGGGAGTTCAGCCGAATTTGCAAGGACGCCGGCCTGGGCCACTGGCACCCACACGAACTCCGCCACAGCGCTGTATCGCTGCTGTCCGCGTCCGGCGTGTCGATCGAGCGCGTCGCCGACGTGATGGGCCACAGCACGACGCGCACCACCGAAACGGTGTATCGGCACTCCGTTCTGCCGACCGCGAGCGGTGCTGTCGAGGCCATGGACTCGATGTTCCCGAAGTACTGACGAACGTCCGCCAGAGGCCGAGAACGCGTGCCATCGTCCATGCTCGGGTGAACCCGTAAGGTGAAGTTAGGGTGAAGTACCAACTTTTCAGGGCACTCAAAATCGACACAGGCCAGGACCTAAAAGGCCCTGACCTGCGGGTTTCTCGAGTGGGCCGTGAGGGATTCGAACCCACGACCCCTTGCGCGTCATGCAAGTGCTCTGCCAACTGAGCTAACGGCCCGAGAGCTGGAAAGGCTAGCAGCCGCGCGGGTCACGGCCT
>JANMVY010000310.1:0-2096 GCA_031393535.1 Actinomycetes bacterium
GGGTCGCATCGCAGGCTGCATGGTGCTGAGCGGCACCATCTCGCGCGGTTCGAAGGTTCGGTTCCTCCGCGACGGTGCCATCATCTGGAAGGGCGAGGTCGCTTCGTTGCGGCGAGTCAAAGATGATGTGCGCGAGGTCCACGCGGGCTTCGAGTGCGGCATTGGTCTGTCGGACTTCCAGGATCTCAAGCCGGGCGACGTGATCGAGACCTTCGACCTGCGCGAGATTCCGCGAACCTGATCCGGCGACGCGTTGCTTGCGGTTCCTCGCAACTGCCCGCTACAGTTCTCAGTAATCGAGAGCATTACGACGTTCTCGGCCACAACTGAATAACGCAAAACGTCCTCGGGGTTGGGTGAAAATCCCGACCGGCGGTGACCCCGGCCTCGGACTCCCGAGATCGTGGAAGCCCGCGAACCTCTGACCCGCCTGCGGGTCCGAGGCCGATCAGGTGCGATTCCTGGGCCGACGGTCAGAGTCCGGATGGGAGAGGGCGCCAGGCGAGGAACGCGACCCGCGCGCAGTTTGCGCGATCGTTCACCCGTGCTGCGCGCGCTGTCCGGGCCCCCGTGGGCTCGAGGAGGCTCCGCAGTGTTCACCGGCATCATCGAAGAACTTGGCTGTGTTCGCGACCGCTACGCGGCTGGCGCGTGCGAACGCCTCGTCATCGCTGCCGCGGTCGTGCTCGACGACGTGACCATGGGCGCGTCGATCGCAGTGAACGGCACCTGTTTGACGGTGGTCGAATGGGGCGACGACTGGTGGGCCGCGGACGCGGTTCCCGAGACGCTCCGGCGCACCAACCTTGGCGCGCTCTCCATCGGCGACCGGGTCAACCTCGAACGTCCGTTGGCCGCCTCGGCGCGGCTCGGCGGCCATATCGTCCTCGGTCACATCGATACGACCATCCCAATGCTTGAGCGGCGAATCCTCGACCCCGCGGCGCCCGACGACGGCACCATCGAGCTCACCTTCGGATTGCCGGCCACCCTTGCCGCGTTCGTGGTCGAGAAGGGTTCGGTCGCCCTCGACGGCATCAGTCTGACGGTGGCGTCCGTCGGGCGCGATGCCCGCGGACGGCACACGTTCGACATCGCCGTGATCCCCCATACCCGGCAGGTGACCACCCTTGGGGTGCGCATGCCCGGTGATGTCGTGAACTTCGAAGCTGACTACCTCGCGAAAGTGGTGGCCCGGCTCGCCGAGCCCTACCGCGAGGCCTTTTTGGGTGATCGGGACTTGGAGGGAGAACAATGACCGAGATGGCACGTTTCAAGGCTGGCGTCGCGCGGGTCGAGGTGGCTGTGGCCGCGATCGCCCGCGGCGAGTTCGTGGTGGTCGCCGACGATGCCGATCGTGAGAACGAGGGCGATCTCATCATCGCTGCCGATGCTGCGACACCCGAGAAGATCGCCTTCATGGTCCGGCACACGAGTGGCCTCATCTGCGTAGGCATCAGCAACGAACGGGCCGACGAGCTGCACCTTCCCTTGATGGTCACCCAGAACACCGAGGCCATGGGCACTGCGTTCACGGTGTCGACCGATTTCCGCGAGGGAACGTCCACCGGCATATCGGCGGCCGATCGTGCGCTCACGATCCGCGCGCTCGCGGATCCCGGCGCGCGGCCTGACGCCTTCGCTCGCCCAGGCCACATCTTTCCGCTGCGGGCGCGTGCGGGTGGCGTGTTGCGGCGACCGGGGCATACCGAAGCGTCCGTCGATCTCGCTCGTCTCGCCCGTCGGTATCCCGCCGGTGCGTTGTGCGAGATCGTCAACGAGGACGGTTCGATGGCACGCGGCCCCGACCTTGTCGAGTTCGCAGAACGACACGGGCTCGAATATGTCAGCGTCGGCGATATCGTCGCCTATCGGCGCCGGTTCGAACCGTTGGTCGAACCGATCGGTGTCGCACGGATACCCACTCGCTACGGCGACTTCAAGGCCCACGCATACCGGTCTCTTCTCGACGACGTCGAACATGTCGCCTTCGTGAAGGGCGTTGTGGCCGGCGCCGGCGATGTGCTCGTGCGGGTGCACTCCGAGTGCCTCACCGGCGACGTGCTCGGCTCACTGCGTTGCGATTGCGGTCCGCA
>JANMVY010000325.1:0-7211 GCA_031393535.1 Actinomycetes bacterium
GCATAGCCGGCCGTGAAGCCGCCGTCGGCAACGAACTCCGAACCCGTGCAGTACGAGCTGTCGTCGGACGCCAGGAACGCGGCGAGCTTCGCGATCTCGGCCGGCTTGCCGGTGCGGCCCATCGGTGCGAACCGTCTCGCGTGTTCGTCGATCAACGTGACCACCTTCGCGCGGTCCTGGCCCGGTTCAGAGGCGAGCAACGTGTGCACGTGACCGGGGTGCACCGAGTTCACGCGGATCCCTCGCGGCGCGAGCTCCATCGCTGCCGCCTTGGTCATACCGCGCACAGCCCACTTGCTTGCGATGTAGGAGATGATCCGCGGCGAGCCGACCATGCCGTCGATCGACGAGATGTTGATGATCGAGCCACCGCCGGCCGCGGTCATAGGCTCGATCACGGCGCGCATGCCGAGAAACACGCCGGTCTGGTTCACCTTGGTCACGCGCCGATAGCTCTCGAGCGTGTTCCTGGGCCAAAGGCGAACCCTCGGCCATTGCCCGGCCGAGCCCCCGGGCTCCGCCACTGATCAACGCCACCTTGCCATCGAGCCGACCCATGTCGTTCCTCCTGCGCCCCGCGACGGCGCAACCCGGTCTGCGTACCCGGAGCCAACCGCGATGTTGCAACGGCCGCGCATACTAGGCTGGTCAAGCATACTTGAGCATCTCGTCGGCCTCGTCCGGCGGGCGACGGGGCCGTAGTTCGTGGCGTTTCCTCGCGACGAACGGAGTGAGAGGATCACACCGATGATGAACAGCTTCAACGAACAGCTGGGTCTTCCGGGCGATGTGCTGGTCGTCGACACCGACACACATCTGACCGAGCCGCGCGATCTGTGGACCTCGCGGGCGCCCGCCAAGTACGTCGACCGTGTGCCTCGCGTCGAGACGGTCGACGGTCGCGACACGTGGGTGTTCGACGGTGTCGTTCTCGGCATGGCGGGCACCTCGTCGGCGGTCGATCGCGACGGCGCGAAGATGTTCGGCATGAGCTTCATGGGTCACGGGTTCGATGACATCCACGCTGGTGCGTGGGACATCGCACCCCGCGTTGCGTTGATGGATGAGCTGGGCATCTGGGCGCAGATCGTGTACCCGAACACGTTTGGGTTCGGCGGGCAGAAGTTCATCGAGATCGCCGATGCCGATCTGCGGCTCGCCGCAGTGCAGATCTTCAACGACGCGTCCGCGGAGATGCAGGAGGTGTCGGGCAATCGGCTCTTCGCGATGGCGGTCACGCCATGGTGGGATGTCGACGCAGCGGTGACCGAGATCCGACGGGCCGCGAAGATGGGGCTGCGCGGTGTCAACTCCGGCACCGGTCCACACCTGCACGGGCTGCCCGACCTCGGCCAGCCCTACTGGGATCCGATGTGGGATGTCTGCGCGGAGCTCGCCTTGCCGGTGAACTTCCACATCGGCGCGAGCAGCGACACGATGTCGTGGTTCGGCTCGTCGCCATGGCCATCGCACAACCTCGATCATCGCCTCGCGATCGGCTCGGCGATGATGTATCTGAGCAACGGCTCGGTGATGGCGAACTTGATCTTCAGCGGTGTGCTCGAACGCCACCCGAATGTACAGTTCGTGTCGGTCGAGAGCGGCGTCGGGTGGATCCCGTTCTTCCTCCAGTCGCTCGACTACCAGCAGATCCAGAGCACTCCCGGCACCTACGGCACGAAGTTCTCGCTCACACCCACCGAGTACTTCCAGCGCCAGATGCACGCCTGCTTCTGGTTCGAGGAGGCCGGGGTGGCCGAAGCGATCAAGGTGCTCGGCGACACCAATGTCATGTTCGAGACCGACTACCCCCACCCCACCAGCCTGTACCCCGACAGCCTTCCGGCCGCAGCCGCGACGATGCGTTCGCTGCCCGAGGCGAGTCGCCGCAAGGTCATGAGCGACAACGCCTTCAGGCTCTACAACTTGCCGCGTCCCGATTCGTCGCCGAGCACGATGCACCACGCGCCCATGGCGTCCTCTGCGGCTCCCGCGCAGTGACGACGGCACCAACGCCCGGCGCCGCACGATGATGCGCGAGCGTGCGTTGCTGGTGCGCGGCGGCGAGGTCATCGATGGCACCGGAGCGCCGCGCCGGCGCGCCGACGTGCGTGTGCGCGACGGACGCATCGTCGAGGTCGGCCCCGACCTCTCCCCCTGCGGCGAGACGGCCTTCGACGCGTCGGGCGCCATCGTCGCGCCCGGGTTCATCGACAGCCACGCACACACCGACCCACAGGTCTTCTGGGACCCGACCCTCGACCCCGAGCCGCTGCACGGTGTGACCACCATGGTCGTCGGCAACTGCAGCCTGTCGCTCTACCCGGTGTCCGACCACACGCGCGGCGACATCGCCGACCTGTTCTCGTACATCGAGGACGTGCCGCGTCATCTCTTCGACGACTACGTCCCGTGGAGCTGGACCGACTATGCGGGCTATCGCGACACGGTCAACGCATCGGGTATCGGCACCAACCTCGCCGCGCTCGTCGGTCACAGCCCGTTGCGTCTCGCGGTCATGGGCGACGACGCGTGGACCCGTATCGCCACCGCGGACGAACGCGCGTCGATGGCCACGCTGCTGCGCGCCGCGATGCACGCCGGGGCCTACGGCTTCTCCACGTCCTACCTCGACGTCGACGCGCATGGCCGGCCGGTGCCATCGCGCGCGGCCGACTCCGCCGAGATCGACGCGCTGCTCGACGTGATCGCCGCGCACGGGCGCGGGTTCGTCGAGTTCGTCCCCGGGCTTCTCGGCGCAGATCCGCAGATCGCGGCCGAAGATCTCGCGCGGCGTTGCGGCGCGCGCGACATCACGCTCACGTGGACCGGCTTCGCGATCTCGCAGGCCAACCCGCAGGGCGCGAACATGTGGATCGACCTCGCGGCTCGGCTCCGCGCCGAAGGCATCCGGTTCTACCCGCAGTTGTCGCCCCGCACCGTCGACCTCCGGGTCAACTGGGACTCATCGATGATGTTCATGTCGATGCCCGAGGGCTGGCATCGCGTCATCGTCGCCCGCGGTACCGACAAGGCCGCACTGCTGCGCGACCGCCAATGGCGCGCCGCAGCACGCGCCGAATGGGATCGGACCGAAAAGGCGATCTTTCCGCATCGTCGTCCTGAGACCTTGCGGTTCGTCGAGGTCAACGGCGCCGAGATGCAGCGCTGGCTCGGCAAACCTTCGCCGATCTGCTCGACGCGACGCCCGGTCACCCATCCGACGTGCTCGCAGACTTCGTGCTCGCGAACGACTGCCGCCCGGGCGTCGTGGCGGTGGGGCTCAGCAACGCAGACGTCGACGCCGTCGCCCGCATGCTCGTCGACTCCCACGTGATCATCAGCTCGTCCGATGCCGGTGCACACGTGAACATGCTGTGCGCGTCCGGTGACACGACGCTGTTGTTGACCCGCCACGTGCGCGATCGCGGCGACCTCACACTCGAACGCGCCGTGCACGAGCTCACGGGCCGCCAAGCCGACACCTTCGGCTTCGCGCAGCGCGGCACCGTCGCCGAAGGCTTTGCGGCCGATCTCGTGGTGTTCGCACTCGACGAGCTGCACTACGACGCCGAGCAGTTCGTACACGACATACCCGGGGGTGGCACGCGGCTGCGCCGACCCTCGGGCGGGTACCGCGCCACGTTCGTCGATGGTGTCGCCGTACAGCTCGACGGCGTACTGACCGGTGCGCTCCCCGGCCAAATGTTGTCGAGCGCACACGATGTCACCGAGGCCCGTCGCTGACGGCGCAACGTCGAACTATGCGCGCATGGTCGCCGAACCGAGCAGCTCGGCCAGCCGCGCCGAGTCGGCGGCGCCGAGCCAGCGATGCAGATCGACGGCGAGGCCGAGCAGCTCGTGGTCGGGCCGAGCCACGATGCGATACCCGTCGACCGGCGGTAGCGCGGGCGCAGACTCGCGCGTGGACGCGAGCCGTATCCGGTGGCGGAGATCGTGTGCAGTCGCCGCGAACTGAGCGAAGCGGCTCGGCCCGAGGACGATCCGGTACTCCCCTTCGGTCACCTCGATTCCCGCGACGTAGTCGGCCAGAAGTCGCCTACCCCGCTTCGTGGGTACGAACACCACGCCACGCGCGTCGTTGTCGTCGTGCCGGCGGCTGAGGTAGCCGAGCGCCTCGATCTCGTGCAAGCTCGAGCTGATCGCCTGACGGCTGACGCGTCGTGCACGCGCGAGCTCACTCGCCCGGGCGCCGTGTGGACCAATGTGCACGAGGACCGTGTTCTGCGTGCCGCGGATTTCGTCGTGGCCGCCGTCGAGCATGACCGCACGAAGCTGGTCGGTTGCTCGCTCTGCGAGCAGCACGACCGCGAACATCGCGCGACGCGGTTCGCGAGCCGCGACCAGGCGTGCGTCGGCGTCGAGCCCGGCCTGCAGCTGGGTCAGCGCGGCGTCGAATCGGGCGAGTCGGCCTTCGCCGACGTGCTCGGCGTACTGCGCCGCGCGCGTGTCGATTGCCATGGCACCGTGCTCGACGAAATGGCGACCGAGATCGGTGAGCACCACCAACTTCGACCGGCCGTCGTTCGGATTCGGTACGCGGGTCACGTAGCCCGCGTGCTCGGCGAGGCCGACTGTTTGGCTCGCTGCTTGCACGCTGACGCCGAGCTCGTCCGCGAGTCGTCCCTGGGGGACTCCGTCTCCGCGGATGCGTGACAGCAGCGGCGCGAAGCTGGGCCGAAGCTCGCCATAGCCGCGCCGGCGCAGGTCGTCGTTGATGTGACGGCGGAGGTCGTTCGAGATGGCGATCAGGTCGTGGACCGTGTTGTCGGCGCTGCGCGGTGGTGTGGCCCGCATCGCCTGCGCGGCGAGCGCGTTCATCGCGGCGGCCCGTTCGTGCCCACCACTAGTGCTGTCGCCACCCGAAGCCCCGAACTACTCAAGTACGGTTGACTAGCGTAGTCTGCGTTCACAAAGGATACGGCGGGTGGCTTCGGCACCCGAAGGGGTGGGTCGACATGGGTGCGCCGAGCAACGGTACGCACAACCGCAACGTGCGCGTTGCGATCATCGGGGCGGGTCCGGGTGGTCTCTGCATGGGCAAGCGACTGCTCGATGAGGGTTTCGACGATTTCGTCGTCCTCGAAAAGAGCACGGGGGTCGGTGGCACATGGAACCTGAACCGTTACCCCGGTTGCGAGTGCGATGTGCAGTCGGCGCTGTACTCCTTCTCCTTCGAGATCAAGCCTGATTGGACCAAGCCGTACGGCACCCAGCCCGAGATCCTCGAGTACATGCGCCTCGTCGCGGACAAGTACGGCGTCATGGCGCACGTGCGTCTCGGCGACGGCGTCGCAGGTGCCGTATGGAACGAATCGCTCGCGACGTGGACCTTGACCCTCGAGTCGGGCGACACCGTCGAGGCCGAAGTGGTCGTCAGTGCCATCGGCATGTTCAACGGTCTGACGTTCCCCGAGATCGACGGCCTCGACTCGTTCGGCGGCACGATGTTCCATTCGGCGCAATGGGACTGGGATCACGATCTCGCAGGCGAACGGGTGGCGGTCATCGGCAGTGCCGCGAGCGCGGTGCAGTTCGTGCCCGAGATCATCAAGACCGCCGGGCAAGTACACCTGTTCCAACGCACCGCCAACTGGGTGATGCCCAAGGTCGACACGCCGTACACCGAGGAACAGCTCGAGTCGTTCCGTGCCGACCCCACCCCGGTGCTCGCGTTCCGCGCCGAGATCGAGGACAGCATGAACAAGGGCATGACGTTCGCCAACCGCGAGAAGCTCGCGTTGAGCGTCACCGCCGGCCTCGCCGCGATCGACGGGGTGAACGACCCCGAGGTGCGCGCCAAGCTCATTCCCGATCACCCCTTCGGTTGCAAACGTCCGCTCATGTCCAACGTGTACTTCCCGGCATTCAACGAACCCAACCTCGCGCTGGTCACCGGCCCGATCGGTCGCATCACACCGAACGCCGTCGTCACCGCGGACGGTGTGGCGCGCGAGGTCGACACGATCATCCTCGCGACCGGCTTCGCCGCCACCAAGTACCTCTCGGCCATCGATGTCGTCGGCCGCGACGGCCGCCGCATCGACGACGCCTGGAACGACGGTGCGCAGGCCTACCTCGGCATCACCACCGCAGGATTCCCGAACTTGTTCATGCTCTACGGACCCAATACCAACAACGGTTCCATCCTCACCATGATCGAACACCAGGTCGAGCACATCCTCGGTCACGTGAAGCGGCTCGCCCACGAGGGCATCGCATGGATCGACGTCAAGCCCGAGCCCATGGCTCGCTACAACGCCGAGGTCCAGCACGCGATCGGTGGTATCGAAGTCTGGAATGCCGGCTGCAACGGCTACTACCGTTCGCCCAGCGGCCGCGTCGTCACCCAATGGCCGTTCTCGATGACCGAGTTCCACGACCGCACCGCCACGATCGACCCCGATGCGTTCGAGGTCGGCGTGCGCTGAGCGCTCCGCCGAACCGGGCCGAATGGTGCGTCTTGATCCACGAGGAGCCGCCATATGTCGTCGTCTGATCCCCTGCTACCGCTCAGCATCGATGAGGTGCTGACCACCACGCGTGCGGTCCGTCGCCGACTCGACCTCGACCGGCCGGTGCCGCGTTCGACGGTCGAACAATGCCTTCGCATCGCGTTCCAGGCTCCGAACGGTTCGAACGGTCAGGACTGGCGTTGGGTGCTCGTCGACGACCCGGCGCTTCGCCGCGAGATCGCCGACCTGTACCGCGCCGGCATGCACGACCATGTGACCCGCGACCGATCGGGCGAAGCCGAGGCAACACCCACGGATGCACGCACATCGGCGTCGGTGAAGTTCCTCGCGGACAACCTCGAACGGGTACCGGTCCTCGTCGTGGCGACCATCGCGCGTCGGTACGGCACGACCACCACGTTCCAGCAAGCGAGCCGGTGGGGGTCCATCCTTCCGGCGGTGTGGAGCTTTCACTTGGCCCTGCGCAGCCGAGGTCTCGCCAGCGCATGGACCACCATCCACCTCTACCGAGAGAACGAGATGGCCGCGCTGCTCGGCATTCCGAGCGACGAGCACACGCAGGTCGGCTTGTTCCCCGTCGCCTACACCAAGGGCAACCGATTCAGTCCCGCCAACCGTGACCTTTCGGAGTCGCGCATCGGCTGGAACCGCTTTCCCGGCTGACCGGTCGCCACGCGACCGCGCGCATCAGTAGGCCGTGAGACCGCCCTCGGC
>JANMVY010000424.1:0-11683 GCA_031393535.1 Actinomycetes bacterium
GGTGCGTACCGCGGCCGACATCGTGCAGGTCGTGAGCGGCTACACCATGCTCAAACGCGTGGGCCGGCGTTGGCAGGGGCTTTGTCCGTTCCATACCGAGAAATCGCCGTCGTTCTCGGTGAACGGTGAGGAGGGGCTCTATCACTGCTTCGGTTGTCAGAAGTCGGGCGACATCATCACCTTCGTGCGCGAGAAGGAACAACTCGATTTCGTCGGTGCGGTCGAATGGCTTGCCAACAAGTACGGCGTCACGTTGCGCTACACCGAACGCGGCGAGGACGAGACCCGCAAGCGCCGTGCGAAGCTCGTCGATGCAGTGGGGCGCGCAATCGAGTGGTACCACGCGCGTCTCCTCGAATCGGCCGATGCCGGCGAGGCACGCAAATATCTTCGTGCCCGTGGCTTCGATGGTGAAACGGTTCGGCGGTACAAGATCGGATGGGCCCCTGCTGACGACAAGCGCTGGGACCTGCTCTGTCGATTCCTCAAGTTGAGCGACGACGACTTGCGCGCATCGGGGCTGGGTGCGATCAACTCGCGCGGTCGCCAGTACGACTTCTTCAGAGGCCGCGTGTTGTTCCCGATCTACGACGACCGCGGCGAGTCGGTCGGGTTCGGCGGCCGCATCCTTCCGGGAAGCGACGGGCCGAAGTACAAGAACACCAGCGACGACGCCGCGATCTATTCGAAGAGCAGAGTGCTCTACGGGCTCAACTGGGCGAAGGAGCACATTGTCCACGCGGGTGAGGCCATCGTGTGCGAGGGCTACACCGACGTCATCGGCTTCGCGACGGCGGGTGTGCCCCGCGCGGTGGCCACCTGCGGCACGGCGCTCACCGAGGACCACATTCGTCTGCTGAAGCGGTTCAGCTCGCGCATCGTGCTCGCGTTCGATGCCGATGCCGCGGGGCAGAACGCGGCAGCTCGGGTGTACGAGTGGGAACAGAAGCTGAACGTCGAGTTCGCAGTGGCCGATCTGCCCGATGGTGTCGATCCGGGTGAGCTCGCAGTGGCCGACCCGGCGCGCCTCGCTGCTGCAGTCACGAACGCGAAGCCGTTCTTGGGCTTTCGTGTCGAACGTGTGCTCGCGGCGGGAAACCTGCGAACTCCCGAGGGACGGGCGCGTACTGCGCAGGCCGCGGTCGACGTGGTGCGCGAGCATCCGAGCGACCTCGTGCGTGACCAATACCTGATGACCATCGCCGACCGTTGTCATCTCGATCCCGACCACGTGCGTGCGGCGGCGCGTCGCGCGTCGCCGCGTTCGGTGCCGACGCGCGTGGCGAACGAGCCCGAGCCACGTGGCACGCTCGTGCGAGTCGACGAGCCACCGCGACGGCGACCCATGACCGAGAACGCCGAGGACGAAGCGTTGCGGCTGCTGGTGCACCGACGCGACGAGATCGTCGATCGCCTCGACCCGGTGTTGTTCGCGTCGCCTGAGCGGCGCGACGCGTTTGCGGCACTCGCGCTCGCAGCAGATGTGCACGGCGCCATCGCGGGTGCGCCACCGCATGTGGCGGCATTGCTCACCCGCCTCGCGGTCGATGAACCCGACGGTGATCCCGACCAAGCCATGGTCGATCTCTCTCGCTACGCGACCACCCGCGTGCTCGATCAGTTGCGGCGCAAGGCGGCCTCGGTGCGCGAACCCGAAGACCTGCGGCAATACTCCGAAGTGATCGACTGGTTGCGGCATCGCGTTGCCGAGCTCGACGACACCGAGGCACGGGCCCCGGCTGCTGCACTCTTGGTAGCCTGGCTCGCCGAGAACGGTCTGGGGCCTGTAGATGAGTGACATTACGAGTGCACTCACCGCAGGGGGAGGCGTGACGCCCGACGAGCTACGCCAGCTCATCGCGCTCGGCCACGCCAAGGGCGGTCTGCACCTCGACGAGGTGCTCGCGGTGCTGAAGGATCTCGACCTCACGCCCGACATCTTCCTCGGCATCCAGAGCTGGCTCCAGAACGAGGGCATCGAGCTCGATGAGTCGTTCGCGGACGAAGTCGATGCCCGACGCACGAGAACGACCCTGTCGCTCGAGCCCGACGAACTGTTGACGCCCGTACCCCTCGACACCGTGATCCTGCCCGGTGTTCCAAGAGCGAGAGGCGCGTCGGCGAAGGCCAAGGCCGCGCCGCGTCGAACGCGTGCGGGTGGGGTCGACGACGATGCCAGTTCGCCGTTGTCGTCGGACTACGTACGGATGTATCTGAAGGAGATCGGTCGTGTGCCGCTGCTCACCGGCGACGACGAGGTGCTGCTCGCGAAGCGCATCGAGTCCGGTGCGCTCGTGGCCGAGCGCCTGGCCGCGCACAACGACGGAATCGAGGTGCTGTCCCCGGCCGAGCTCGTGCAGTGCAACCGGCACCGACGCGACAGCGACGATGCCCGCGATCGGCTCACGCGGGCCAACCTGCGGCTGGTCGTCTCGATTGCCAAGCGATACAGCGGGCGCGGCATGTTGCTGCTCGATCTCATCCAAGAAGGCAACCTGGGGCTCATGCGTGCAGTCGAGAAGTTCGACTACACGAAGGGTTTCAAGTTCTCGACGTATGCCACATGGTGGATCCGCCAAGCCATCACGCGAGCGATCGCCGATCAATCGCGCACCATCCGTATTCCGGTGCACATGGTCGAGTCGATCAACAAGGTGAAGCGCATGCAGCGTCAGCTCAATCAGGAGCTCGAGCGCGAGCCCACCATCGAGGAGCTCGCGAAGATGACCGATCTTGCTGAGGTTCGCGTGCGTGAGATTCTCCGCATCTCCCAAGATCCGCTTTCACTCGATTCGCCGATCGGCGACGAGGCCGACAGCAACCTTGGCGACTTCATCGAGGCTGATGGCGCCGATGCACCGCCCGACGCCGTCACGCGCGAGTTCCTCGGCCTGGCGGTGACCGAAGCCTTGTCCGAGCTGAGCGAACGCGAACAAGAGGTTGTGCGTCTGCGGTTCGGGCTCGACGACGGGCGGCCGCGCACTCTCGAAGAAGTCGGCCGTCAGTTCGGCGTCACCCGTGAACGTGTACGTCAGATCGAGTCGAAGACCCTGGCGAAGCTGCGCCACCCCTTGCGCAGCGAGAAGCTCCGCGACTACCTCGACGAGGGCTGAACGGGCAGGCGCTCGCCCGGAACGTGGCTGTATCGACAAGCGCGGCTGCTATCCTCGGCCCGTTCCATCCGGGGTAGCTCAGCTGGCAGAGCGTCGGACTGTTAATCCGCAGGTCGTGGGTTCGATCCCCACCCCCGGAGCCAGCTGTGACCAGGCCTTATGCCGATTCTCGGGGTCGGTCGCGGCGCCGCGATCGACCCCGTGGTCACGGTTTGGTCACAGAAAATCGACGAGGCTCGCGACGGCGTCCGCCGCGTCCGCCTATTGTCCGGGCAGTACGTGGCCGTACGTGTCGAGCGTGAAACGCCACCGACGAGTGCCCTAGTCGGTCTGACACGAGCTTCGCGTTTGCTCCCGAAGCGAGCAGATGTGTGGCGTGGGTGTGCCGCAGGTCGTGCTTGTGCCGACGTCGGCACAAACACGATTATGCCGACCTCCGCGTTATGCCGATCTCGGCCAGGAAGTCCTCCCAGTGTGAGGTGATCGCCGCGTCTGGGTCGGCATAACGACGCTGGTGTGAGCGATCGTCCCCTTCTTGTTCCCGAGAGAAGGAGACGATCATGACCAGACCAACGAGCAGGGTGTCGAGGGTGTTGATGACCGGGCCGTTGGCTCCGTTCGCGGACGCGTATGCCGTGGAGCTGAAAGAGCGCGGTTACACGCTGCTGACGACGGGCAGTGAGTTGCGTCAGGTGGCGCGGCTGAGTGGTTGGCTCGAGGCGGGCAGCCTGCCGGCCGCTGAGTTGAGCGCAGCGCGCATCGATGAGTTCCTCGCTGTCCAGAGCGCGGTCGGGCGTCACCGATCGCAGTGGTCGCGTCCTGGCCTGGTGTGCCTGTTGGATGTGCTTCGAGACGGTGGTGTGCTCGCAGCTGAGGTGGAGCCGGCGCGGGCGGTCACGCCTGAGGAGGCGTTGTTGGAGTCCTTCGAGCGTTACCTGCGCGACGAGCGCGGCCTGGCGGCGGGCACCGTCGATGGTTACGTGGGCCACGGACGCCGGTTCTTGGGCGGGCTTCGTCGGAGCGGCGGGCTCGGCTCGTTGACCGCGGGGGAAGTGACATCGGCGGTGCTGCGCGAGTCCGCTGGGGTGTCGGTGAGCACGACGCAGAACTTCGTGGCTGGGCTGAAGTCGTTTCTGCGGTTCTGCTTCGTCGAGGGACTCGTCGAGCTCGACCTGTCCCAGGCTGCGCTTGCGATGACTGGCCGGCGCCGCTCGCCGCTGCCTCGGGGTATCAGCAGCGCGGACGCGGAAGCGTTGCTCGGAAGCTGTGATCGTCGCACGGCGCTCGGTCGCCGGGACTACGCGCTGATCGTCACGCTGCTGCGGCTGGGTTTGCGTCGGGCCGAGGTGGCGGGCTTGCGCCTCGACGACATCGATTGGCGGGCCGGTGAGCTGGTGGTGCGGGGCAAGGGGGCTCGCGCCGACCGGCTGCCACTGCCGGCGGAGGTGGGCGAGGCGATCGCGTCCTACCTGCAACGCGGAAGGCCGGTCAGCGACCATCGGGAGGTGTTTTTGCGGGCCAGGCCGCCGTTCGCGCCGATCGCGTCCGGCACGGTCGCCTCAACTGTGCGCCGGGCGTGTCGGCGCGCTGGGATCGTCGAGGTCGGATCGCACCGGCTGCGTCACACGATGGCCTGCGAGATGGTCGCGGCCGGCGTGCCGCTGGTCGAGATCGGCCAGGTGCTGCGACATCAGAGCTTGCAAAGCACCGCTGTCTACGCCCGAGTGGATCTCGATCGGCTGCGACTGCTGGCGGCACCGTGGCCAGAACGGTCGGGGCGATGAGCGCGCTCTCCACGCACGTAGAGGACTACCTGCGTCTGCGTCGAGCGCTCGGTTTCAAGCTCGAGCGCGAAGGGCAGTGGCTGGCCCAGCTGGCGGCCCTCGTCGATGCCGCCGGTGTCGAGACGCTGACGAGCGAGCTGGCAATCGCGTGGGCTCAGCAGTCGGCCTCGGGCCCGAACCGATCGGCGAAACGGCTGGGCGTCGCACGCAAGTTCGCCGCCTACCTCCACACGATCGTCCCAGCCACCGAAGTCCCGCCGCCGGGTGTGTTTCCCGCCCGCCGTCACCGACCCACGCCCTACCTGTGGTCGCAGGAGGACATCGGCAGGCTGCTGGAGGGCGCCCGGGCGCTGCGACCACCGTTGCGCGCCGCGTCCCACGAGGCGATCTTCGGGCTGCTCGCCAGCTCCGGGATGCGGATCGGTGAAGCAGTCGGACTCCAGGGTGACGATGTCGACCTTGGTGCCAGTGTGATCACGATCCGCGAAGCGAAGTTCGACCGCTGGCGGCTCGTGCCGGTTCACCCGACCGTCACCGACGCCTTGTCCCGTTATGCGGCTGAGCGTGACCGGCTGTGCCCGCGGCCACGCTCGGATGCCTTCTTCGTCTCATCCACAGGAAACGCCCTCGACCGCAGCGGTGTCGGCAAGACGCTCAGGCAGATCACAACCGCGATGGGCACCCGCACCGAGACGGTCCGCCCACGCGTACACGACCTGAGGCACAGCTTTGCTGTGCGCACGCTCATCGAGTGGCAGCGCTCCGCGGTGAGAGTCGACGAACGCATCGTCGTGCTGTCCACCTACCTCGGCCATGTCAGCCCGGCGGACACCTACTGGTATCTGTCCGCGTCGCCTGAGCTGATGACGTTGGCCGCCGAACGCCTCGACGTGCGCTTCGGAGCGCGACGATGAGCGCGCTCGCCCCCACACTCCAGGCCTGGTTCACCGACCGTTTGATCAGCCAGCGAGCCGCCAGCCCGAACACGATCGGGGCCTACAAGGTCACGTTCCGGTTGCTGTTGCGCTTCGCCTCCGAGCGCACCGCCAAGACACCCACCAACCTCGACATCGCAGAACTCGACGCCCCGCTGATCGCCGCGTTCTTGGACCACCTCGAGCGCGACCGACACAACAGCCCGGCGACCCGCAACAACCGGCTGGCGGCGATCCACTCGCTCTTCGGCTACGTCGCCCTGCAGCATCCCGAACACGCGGCATCGGTCCAGCGCGTGCTCGCTATCCCGGCCAAGCGAACCCAGCGCAACCTCCTCACCTACCTCACCGAACAAGAGATCGACGCGCTGCTCGACGCATGCGACAAGACCACGTGGACCGGTCGACGCGACCACGCCATGTTCGTCCTCGCGATACAGACCGGACTGCGAATCTCCGAGATCGCCGGGCTCACCCGCCAAGACATCACGCTCACCACCGGCGCCAACGTGCACACGATCGGCAAAGGCCGAAAGGAGCGACGAACACCACTCGTGCCGTCCACCCGAGCGGTCCTCAAGGCCTGGCTTGGCGAGCGCACCGGAACTCCCACCGATCCGCTGTTTCCAACCACGACCGGCCAGCGGCTCAGCCGCGACGCGATCGAGCGGCGTCTCGCCCGTCACGTCGCGCTCGCCAGCGCCAACTGCCCATCGCTCCGAGCAAAGCGCGTCACCATGCACACCCTGCGGCACACCGCCGCCATGCGGTTGTTGCTATCCGGCGTCGACGTCACCGTGATCGCTCTGTGGCTCGGCCACGAACAGATCTCGACGACGAACATCTACCTGCACGCCGACATGTCCCAGAAAGAGCGGGCCATCGATCGGGTCAAACCGCTCGACGCCAAACCGGGCCGCTACCGGCCCCCCGATCCGCTCCTCGCCTTCCTCGAAGCGCTCTGATTATGCCGACAACCCCAGGCCAGACGCACCCGCTGACCTGCAACTCCGCGACCGGGTCGGCATAACGCGGAGGTCGGCATAATCGTGAAACCGAATCCGAGGAAGACCCGATCGCTTCACCGCGCGTTCGAAGCTCTGCGAGATGGTCTCAGGCTTGAACGGTGTCCCCTCGGGCGAGACGAATACGAGCCCGATGATTGCCAGCGCTCGCCGACACGCGTCGCTCATCGTGGGCGTACTGCTCCGCAACAAACCCGCCGGCAGGGTGTTCAAACTCGCCGCCCCGCTCGGACTCGTCGCGCTCATCGTCGACATCTAGCTCTACTGAACGACGCTCGCCAGCCCGACCACGAGGTTCCCGTGGTCGTGGCACCTACGACGGCTGTACCCGGTGGGGCCTTCCTGTCGCTGGCGATACGCGCCGATGGACCTCGACGACGCACGAGAACCCAAACAAGCGGCTGTGATCGAAACTGGACCGCGTGGTAGCGACTGACGGCTCCAGTGCTCGCGTGACAAACACACAACAGATAGATTGTGAGCTGTGTCGATACCGCCGTTTCGATCTTCGAACGGTCTCCTGCCTCCGGGCGAACACGTCGCGGCTTGGGACGAGATCATGGAGCGCTTCGGGTGGAACGTGTGGCGGAGGCGTCTCTTGGACGGTTTGGCGGAGGGTCTGGCAGTTCTCGCCGCGACCGGTTGTCGGACGGTTTGGCTGAACGGCAGCTTCGTGACGGCCAAGGAGGAGCCCGGCGACTTCGACTGCGTTTGGTCTCCGGTCGGCGTCGATCGCGAGCGCCTTCGGCTCGCGGCCCCCGAGTTGCTGGATCTGGGTGATGGCCGATCGGCGCAGAAGCGGCGGTTTGGTGGAGAGTTCCTGCCGAATGTCGTTGAGGGATCGGGCGGCAATGCGTTCGCCCGATTCTTCCAGACTGATCGGGACGGGACATCGAAAGGGATCGTGATCATCGATCCCAGCAAGGAGTCGTGGGAATGATCGCGAACGAACGTCAGTACCAACAGACGCGGAAAAAGGTTTCCGAGCTCGATCGGCTGCAGGCGAGCATTGCATTGGGTACCGCGGGCGACGACGGCTTTCGTGACCTCCAGGCCGCGGCGGTGGCGAGTCAGCGGGATGATCTTTACGGCGAGTTGTCAGAGTACGAAGCACTCCGCTCGGGCGGAACGAAGACCATCGAATCCTCGACGCTGGCCGGGCTCGCGGAGGCGCTCATCAAAGCGCGGATTGCGCGAGGGTGGACGCAGGTCCAGCTTGCCGACGCACTCGGGGTCGCCGAGCAGCAAGTGCAACGGTACGAGGCGAGCCGATACGCCGGCGCGAGTCTGGCTCGGCTCTGCGACGTGGCCGCGGCGCTCGACGTGACGGTGCGCGAAACGGTCACGCTGCGCGCGAGTTGAGCGGCTCGGCCGTGCATCGAAGCGTCGTCCGTCATTTGTCGCCGACGGTCTCATGGCCGAGCCGTGGTCACGCTGTGGTCACAGAAAAGCCTACAGCCGGCGAAAACAGCCGGACGTGCCGACATGTAAAACAAGTTCTGACCAGGTAGGACGCGACTCGCCGATACAGGCCGACACGGTCGTGGAAGGGCTGTTAATCCGCGGGTTCGATCCCCACCCCCGGAGCGGCCCAACCGCGGGGAAATCTGTGCACGGGGTCGGTCGCAGTGTTGCGATCGGCCCCGTGGTCACATGACACCCTCAGGCTCAGCGCGCTGACAGCCACCCCGTGTCGAGCGTGGGGAGGGCGGCTACCCGGGTATCGAATGGGGGGTAGCGGTAGGTCTGTGCGGGACCACCGAAACACGAGCGCACCCACTCGGTGGCCGCGCGTCTCGATCCAGCTGGGCACCGGCGGCCGGCGCGATGAGACCACCGCGCGCAACAACGTGTCATGCGGCGCGTCGGTTGATGCCCAGCCGTCGGCAAGATGCTCCATGATCGCCGGTCAGGCGACGGTGGGCTTGCGGATCATGATGATCGCGGCGATGAGTACCCAGAGCGCGAACAATGCCATGGGTATGAACAACACGCCCACGAAGAACAACGCGACGCCTATGACGACACCGGCCCAGCCCAGCCACGTCGGCAATACGTGGGTGCGTACGCTGGCACGGCCTGCCGTGACGAGCAGCAGCGCCCCCGAAGCGCCGCCGCCCAAGAGCAGCAGGGCGAATCCGAGTTGGCTGGCCATGTAGCTCAGCTCGCCTTCGGGCAACGGCCAATGTCCGAACTGCTTCGCGCCGGGTATCCAGGCCATGGCCGAGGCGCCCGCCAACGTGACGGCGCCGAACAGCAGTGACGCGGCGAACGCCAGCCGTCCCGCGGCGGGTGCTCCGGCGTCGGCGAGCCGTTGGCGGAGTTCGCTCGCGAAGACGATGAGCGAGAGCACCGCGGCAGCGAGCAGGAACGCCGCGATGAGGATCGCCCACCGCTTTCCGCTGTCGGAATAGTGGTCGCGCCACGCCGCCGCCGCACCGGACGGACTGTCTTTCACCTTGTCGGTGTCGTCTGGCTCGGTGCCTATCATCATGAAGCCGACCACGTACAGCACGAAGAACGCGACCCCCGCCCAGGCAGTACTCGGTACCGAGCGACGTGAGCTGACAGTTTCCATGGTTTCCCCCAGAACATTGGATTGGGGTACATCCGACACCCGATCGCGGTCGGCGTCAAACGCTTGCGCCGCAGGTCAGAAGGTACCGGGCGCGGCACACGTTCATCGAGGCTCGCCACCCCCTACCTGCTCGGCGTGAGGCTCGCCACCCCCTACCTGCTCGGCGTGAGTGACGCCGACTTCGCACACCTCGTCTCTGTCAATGGCCGAGGGTGCCATCGATTGAGCGGCGCTCGCCGTTGTTCTCCTGCGGACGGTCGGGTGATCACTGCGGGCGGGTTTCGTGTCGGCGGAACGCTGTCTGTCGGGGTGCGATGGGTCGTGCGCACGGCGCACGCTGCGCACGAGGCTGATCGGTCACGCGGGCGGCGCAACGCGCCGGAGGTAGAGCGAACCCCCGGGGTTGGCGCCCGTGGCGGAGGCGAGCGCGCCCATGCGCACCGGATCGACCCGCCAGAGCAGCGAGGGCCACAGCGCGACCTGGAACGAGGTGTTGTATTGGAGGAACGCCCGCAGGACGTAGCACTCGTTCCACGCTCGGCCCTCCTGCAGCCAGCTCGACGGGTATTCGAACGCGGGAAAGATGTCGTGGAAGTGGACCGTCACGCCGATTGCGAGGCGGGGCAGCACCTCGAAGAGCAGATGGTTCAAGTCGCTGCCGGTCTTCGCGACGTGCGAGGAGTCGATGAACAGCAGATCGCCGGCCGCGAGCGAGTCGAACAGACCGACCGGCACGTCCTGCACCCGTTCGCCGACGCAGCGCACGTTCGAGCGCTCGATGTCGCCGATCAGCCGGTGCACGAGCGCCGGCTCGGGATCGATGAACGTGCACGCGGTGTCGCCGGCCAGGCAGCGATCGACGGTGTCGAGCATGCATGCGGACGAAAAGCCGGAGCCGACTTCGATGATGCGGCGGGGCCGCAGGCGACGGATCATCAGATGCAAGAAGATGCCGTCGCCCACGGCGAAGGACGGGTTGTCGAAGCCGTATCGCAGGCCGTCCGCCGGCCGGTCACTGAAGGGCATCTCAGGCAGCATCGCCACGAGCTCGGTGGCGAGGGTCCACTGCTGCTCGATGCGCAGATCGACACCAGCAATCTCGAGCGGGTCCGAGGCGTAGATCCGGTCGTGGTCGCGGGTCACCTCGGCCGAATGGGGGACGCTCGAATAGAAGTGCCCGGGGAGCACGAACTCGCGATTTCGCGCGGCGCGCACTCGCAGCGCCCGCGCCCGTGACCGCAGCGGGGCTAGCGCGGCGCGCAGCGCGCGGTACGGACCGCGCCGATGCGCGTCGGTCGTGGTCGTCACCGTCGGCCCCTCAGCATGATGCGTACCCCCTGTCGTCGGCCGCGTCGCCGTTCGACCCTCGGTCGAGCGTGCCACCTATGATCGTAAAGGGGGCAGCATGACCGAGCGAGAACAACCCGATCTGCGGGAGCGGCAACCGATCACCATCGAGGACGTGCCGTGGGAGATGTTCGAGGACCCGGAGGAGCCAGCCCGGCCCGCCGGACCCTTCATCCGCTGGCTCGTCGATCCGGCGTCCGGGAACCGTGTCGTGCAGGTGAAGTCGTGGCCGGGTCGTGAGCCCGACCCGCACTGGCACCTCTCGGACACGCTGTACATCGTCACGAAGGGCGAGCTCCACATCCGCGGCGAGGAGCCCTACAAGGTAGGCGACATCCGCTGGGTGCGGGGTGGTTTCGCGTACGGCGCGGAGACCGCGGGGAGCGAGGAGGTGGAGTACCTCTTCATCAGCCTCGGGCCGTACGACAAGTTCGATCCTGACGAGTTCGCACCACCGCTCGGACGCTGGGACGACCCGTCGACGTGGGTCGAGGGCTATCCCCAGGCGCATCGTCGGTCGATGCTGCCGCACGATCCACGGCGCGACGGCACAGGCGCGTGCGCGCCGGCGAGCTGGGTGGGGCCGGCCGACTGAGGTGTCGGTCCGCCTACAGTGGTTCACAACGGGCCGGTAGCTCAGTGGTCAGAGCAGGCGACTCATAATCGCTCGGTCGCGGGTTCGATACCCGCCCGGCCCACCTATTCTGACCTGCGGTTATTGCTCGCCGGCGCCACTCGCTTCAGACCCGCATCCAACATCAATCCAACATTCGCTACGCTGGCCCGTATGGCCGAGCAGCGAAAGGTTCCTGGGATGCGCGAACGCGCGCCCGGTGTGTGGGAGATCATCGTCGAGGCGGGCCGCGACCCGGTGACCGGGCGCCGTCGGCAAGTGAGCCGC
>JANMVY010000498.1:0-7115 GCA_031393535.1 Actinomycetes bacterium
CCTTGTGGGCCTCGGATCCCTTGCCACCTTCGTTGCCGTCCTCGATGTACTTCTTGGCGTTGTCCCATGCGCCACCGGCGTTGGACAAGTAGTTGGCCATGAGCTGCCCCGTGAGGATGACCGCGGCGAGGAAGGCGCCGAGGGCCAGGTAGCCGATTCCGAAACCGATCACCACGGGCGCGAGCACGGCGAGAAGCGCCGGGGTGGCCAGCTCACGGAGCGACGCTGCGGTGCAGATGTCGATGACCGGGCCGTAGTCGGGCAGTTTCTCGCCGGTCATGATCTTGCCGTCGGCGAACTGGTTGCGTACCTCTTGCACGACCACGCCGGCGGTGCGGCCGACGGCGCGGATGGCGAGCGCCGAGAACAAGAAGGCGATCGAGCCACCGATGAGCAGGCCGATGAACACCTTGGGGTCGGCGAGGTTGATCGGGATGGTGTCGAACACACCGCGCGCCGTCTTTTGGAGTCTCGCGATCTCCTCGGCCGGCAGGGTCTCGCTTGCGGCCGACTCGATGTACGAGGCGAAGATGGCCACGGCGGCGATGACCGCCGAGCCGATCGCGAATCCCTTGGTGACCGCCTTGGTCGTGTTGCCGACCGCGTCGAGGCTCACGAGGATGCGCTCGGGTTCGCCGTGGAACTCGCCCGACATCTCGGCGATGCCCGCCGCGTTGTCGGACACCGGGCCGAACGTGTCCTCGGACACGATGACACCGGTGGTCGCGAGCATGCCCATGCCGGCGAGGGCCACGAGATACAGCGAGAACTGGAGGTTGCCGCCGCCGAGCGCCAACGCGGTGCCGATGGCGATGGCAATCGCGATGATGGCGTACACCGATGACTCGAGGCCGTACGCGGTTCCCGAGAGCACCACGGTCGCGGGGCCGGTGCGGGCAGACTCGGCGATCTCCCTGACCGGCGCGTGGTGCGTCGCAGTGAAGTACTCGGTGAGGCGGCTGACCACCTGCGCGAGCACGAGGCCGATGACGACGGCGCCGAAGCACTTCCACCCGGCGTTGGTGGTCTCGCCCGCGAGGTTGTCGTTGCCGACGTAGGCGAGCGCGACGATGAGTGTGCCCACGACGGTGAGCACCCCGGCGACCAGGAAACCGCGGTTGATGGGCTTGAGGGCGTTTGTCTCGCCCTCCCTGGCCTTCACCGCGAACACTCCGGCTATCGACGCGATCACGCCGATGGCGCGGGCGGCAAGGGGGAACATGATGCCGAGCACCGGGTTCATGCCGACCGAGTTGAACGCCGCCACGCCGAGGATGATCGAGGCGACGAGGGTGACCTCGTATGACTCGAACAGGTCGGCCGCCATGCCGGCGCAGTCGCCGACGTTGTCGCCCACGTTGTCGGCGATGGTGGCCGGGTTGCGCGCGTCGTCCTCGGGGATGCCCGCTTCGACCTTGCCGACCAGGTCGGCACCCACGTCGGCGGCCTTGGTGAAGATGCCGCCGCCGACCCGCAGGAACAGGGCGAGCAGTGATCCGCCGAAGCCGAAGCCGATCAGGATGGCCGAGCTGGTGTTCTGGAAGACCATGATGATGAGGGTTGCGCCGAGCAGGCCGAGCCCGACGGTGAACATGCCGGCGATGCCACCGGTTCGGAACGCGACCGTCAGCGCACGTGGCATCGAACCGGTCAAGGCCGCCGCGGCAGTGCGGACGTTGCCGCGCGTTGCCAGAGTCATGCCGATGTAACCGGTCAGGCCCGACGCCGTGCAACCGAGGATGAACGCAAGGGTGCGCCACAGGCCCGATTGGCCGAAGCTCAGCGCTTCGGACCCGTTCGGCTTGACGATCTCAGTGGAGGTGACGAACACCACCACGGCAAGCGGCACGAGGATCACGGCAATGGTCTTGAACTGACGCGTGAGGTATGCCGAGGCGCCTTCTTGGATCGCGAGGGCGATCTCTTTCATCTTGGGGGTGCCCTCGTCCTCGGCGAGCACCATCTTCATCAGGATGAAGCCCACCGCGATGGCGAGGAGGGCCGCGGCGACGGAGAGCCAGAGAATGGCCCACTCGCCCCCTTTCAGCGTGAAATCCTGCCATCCGCCTTCTGAGGCGAGAAGGCCGGCCAGACTGCTACTCAAGGGATCCTCCAGGTGCTGGGTACGGTGCGCGGCGCGACCATGGGGGCGACGCAGACCGATAGAAACTACGGGCGGGCCGAAACGGTATGCAAGCCGCACGTCAGGAAGCGTGATGCACCCCGACCCGCGGACCACCCGCCGTCAGCGGGTCCCGCCCCCTCAGTACCATAGGATGCGTCGATGTTCGCGGAGCCCGACCATCCCGAATCGTCGGGCGTCCCCGTGATGTTCGCGCCGCGGTCGTAACGGACGGTCATGGCCACGCCGCGCACCGAGATCACCGAGATCGTCACCGGCCTCGGCATGCTCGGCTTCGCGTCGCTCGACCATGCGATCACGGTGCGCCCGGCGCTCGTGCACAACGTCGAGGCCGCGCACTTCGAGCGGCTCGAGGCCGCGTACGAGCGCGGTGAACACCGGCGCGAGTTCGCGGTGTCGTGGGCCAACGGTGAAGTCTTCGCGCGCAGCACCGACGGCTTGCGCGGTCGGCCACCGTGGCGCATCGAATGGAAAGGACCGCACAAGCCGCCGGGGTACGAACAGATCCCGGCCGATCTACGGGTCGACCACGTGTACCTGTTGTCCTGCAAGTACGGCTCGACGATCCTGCACAACGTGTCGCCCGCGCATCTGTTCGATCGGCGTCTCGCCGACCGGCGCGGCGAGCGCCTCGACTGGTTCGCCGCGGTCGCGCCCGAGGCGTACCAGGATCTTTACCGGGCGTGTCGCGACGAGGTGGGCGATGCCGCGCTACCCGATCACGTGGCCGACCTCCGCGCCGACGAGCGAGCAGCGTTCAAGTCATTGCCACGCACCTGGTCGGCGGCCACGGCCGAGCCGTACCGAGAGCTCGTGCGTGCCGTGTCGATCGCCTCCGCGCAGCGTTGGAACGACAGCCTGCCGCGCGTCGCGCGAGAGGAGTTCGTGTGGCGCTTGCTGCGGCTCCAACCATCCCCCTACTTCGTGCTCGGCGCCACGAACGACCACGAGCCGCTTCGTTACCGTGTCTTGACCCCGTGGGATTTTCGGGCGCGTTTCGCGTTCCGTGCGTTCGACACCTGGCCGAACGTCGTCGGCCAGCCCATAGTCACGTGGCGTGCCGTGTTGTTCGATCGCGCCGAGGGGGTCGAGCGTCTGGTCGACGGTCACGTCGAGATTCGCTGGAGCCACGGGCGGTTCTCCGGCGCGCCCGAAGCGAAGGTCCACCTCGACTCGCACCCGCATCGCGTCGCGGGGTACGAACCGCTCGCATGAGGTGTCTCGTTCGTCAGGCGTCCACCGCATGCGTGGCGCTCGACCAGCGGCGGGCCACGAGCTCGCGTGCAAGCGATGCGTCACTCACCACGTAGCGGCGCAGCGTGGCCGCGTCGAGCTCATGGATGCGATCACGCTCGACCTCCACCACCTTGAGCCCGAACGACCGCGCCAGTGGTTTGAGTCCGCACGATTGCCCGGACTCCGGGTCGATCTCGGCGCGGTACAGGCGGTAGCCGTCGAGGTGTCGGTGGTGATACCACGTGGCGCGGTAGGCGCCGGGGTGGCCCCGCAGCGGGTCGCGCGACAAGACGATGCCGGGGTCGTGACGGATACGCAGCCCGAGGTCGACGCCCGCGAGGCGGGATCGGTCGGCGAGGAACGGAAGGTCGAACGCGGATCCGTTCCACGTGATGAGCACCCCCGCCGGGAGCCCGCGCAGCGCAGCATCGATAGCGAGCAGCAGCACCCGCTCGGGGCCGTCGAGCACGAGCTCGACGCCCGGGCCTACGATCGCTGCGCTGAGAACGGCTGACACCGCGGGGTCGAGGCCGTCGACCGACGTGTCGGTCTCGATGTCGAGGCCGTACAGCGGGAGGTCGATGACCGGTAGCTCGTCGATGCGCCGCAGCCTACGTCTGTGTCTTCTCGGTCTTCTCGTCGGGTGCATGTCGATGCGGATGCTGCGCCCGACCTGCGATCAGGCCGAGATGGTCAGGCGGAAGCCGAGCTCGTCGCGCGCGTCGACGTCGCCGAGAATCCGCGCGGTGCCGGTTGCGACACGGCGCGCGGTCCACGCGGCGGCGAGCGCGTCGAGCAGGTCATCGGGTTTGACCCCGCCACGGGGCACGAGGAGCTGGTCGAGCGTGGCGAAGTGAGGGCGCAGCGCGTCGACGCGTTCGGCGAAACCCGACGCGGTGGCCTTGGGATGAGCGCACGGCCCGGCGCACAGCACGGCGAACGATGTCTCGGGGTGGACCTCGCTGATCGCCGGCTGCAACTCGGGGCGCATCGCTGCCGCGACCTCGCGCATCTTCGCCAACAGGTTGTAGGCCTGGATCGACATGCCCTTGCCGCTCGCAAGCCGACAGCGATCGAGCGCGTCGGCGAAGGTCGTCGCGTCCAAGACCGCGCGCGGTGGTGTGGGGAATAGCGAGCTGCGACGCGGTCCGAGGATGCGCCGCGCGTCTGCGTCGGCGAGTCGGAACCCGTCGGCGGCGAGCCCGATCGGCATGTCGATGCCGGCGGCGACGACGCGGCCGTTGCGGACCGCGTCGACGACGTCACCGATGGTTCGCACGACGTCGATAGTGGTAGGCGAGTGCGGGTCGATGCCCGTGGTGGCCACGACCCAGCCGGCGCGGCAGCCGTCGACGCCCATCACCGTTCCCCTGTGCGATGCCATGCCCCTAAGGTTGGCCCGTCGATCACGCGAAGGAGCAGCAATGACTCGCTTGCAGGGCAAGGTCACCTATGTCACCGGTGCCGCGTCGGGTATCGGCCTCGCGTGCGCCACGCGGTTCGCGGCCGAAGGCGCGGTGGTGGTGGGCGCCGACCTGCGCACCACCGACGAGTGGGCCGAGGCCGTATCGGCGGCGCCGGCGGCTGATTTCCACGTGCTCGATGTGCGCGACGAAGCCCGGCAACTCGCCGCGGCGGCCGACATCGTGGCGAAGTTCGGGCGCATCGACGCGGTCGTGACTGCGGCGGGCATCGCGGGCGGTGGATTCGTGCACACCATGACTCTCGACGCGTGGCAACTGGTGCAGGACATCAACATCACGGGCACGTTCCTCACGGCGAAGGCCGTCCTGCCGGCCATGCTCGCCCAACGCAGCGGATCGATCATCACGGTCGCGAGCGTCGAGGGCCTCGAGGGGTGCGAGGGCGGCAGCACGTACAACGCCTCGAAGGGCGCCGTGGTGCTGCTCACGAAGAACCTGGCCTGTGACTACGGGGCGGCGGGCATCCGTGCAAACGCGATCTGCCCGGGCTTCATCGACACCCCGATGTTCCGGAGCGTCGTCGCGAACATGCCCTACGCCGAGCAGATCAAGGCACAGCACAAGCTCGGGCGCTTCGGTCGCCCCGAGGAGATCGCAGGTGCCGCCTTCTTCTTGGCCTCCGACGACTCGTCGTTCGTGACCGGTGTTGCGCTACCGGTCGACGGTGGCTACGTGGCCGGTCATTCCTACGGTGTCTCGAAACTGCTGTTCGGCTGACCGTCAGCCGCGGTTGTGGAACGGCACGCTCATCGCCCCCGGTACACGGCGGGGCGCTTTTCGACGAACGCTCTCGGCCCTTCGATAGCGTCCTCGGTGCGGCTGAGCAGGTGGCCCTCGCGTGCTTCGATGCCGAAGGCCTCGTCGATCGGTATGCCTTCGCTCGCGCGGACGGTGCGTTTGATGGCCCGGACCGCGAGCGGACCGTTCTGTGCGATGCGAGCCGCGAGCGCGAACGCTTCGTCGAGCACACGGTCGGCGTCGACGACTCGATTCACCAGCCCGTGGCGCAGGGCATCGTCCGCGGTGAGCGGGTCACCCGTCAGCAGCACCTCCATCGCGATCGCATGCGGCAGCTGGCGGGCCATGCGGGTTGTTCCACCGCCGGCGGCCATGATCGCCCGCTTCACCTCGGCCAAGCCGAGCGTGGCGTGTCGGGCGGCCACGCGTAGGTCGGTGCCGAGCACCAGCTCGCACCCACCGCCGATCGCGAGGCCGTTGATGGCCGCGATGATCGGCTTGTCGAGCTCGACACCTTTCAAGACGCCGCGGGTGAGCAGGCGCGAGTCGGCGAGCACGCGGTGATCCCAGTCGTCGGCCGGCTCACGCGTACCGGAATAGAGCTGCATGACGCTGCTCAGGTCGGCGCCGGCGCTGAACGCCAGGTCGCCTGTGCCGGTGACGATCACCGCACGTACGTCATCGTCGGCCGCGAACTCGGCCCACGCGTCGGCGAGGCGACAGAACGCCTCAGGGTTCAGCGCGTTGCGCTTCTCGGGCCGGTTGATGCGCACCAGCGCGATGTGGCCGTCACGTTCGATCACGATCGGGGACATGGCCGCCTCTTTCGGTTCATCTCACGAAGCGCACGTCGTACATGACGGGCCAGCGCTTGCCCGTTATGAGAAACCGATCTGTCGTCGCGTCGTAGGCGATGCCGTTGAGCACCGCGTCAGCGTCGGCCAGCGTCGACGCCGGGCGCAACTCGTGCAGGTCGACCACCCCTGACACTGCGCCGGTTTTCGCATCGACGCGCACGATGCGGTCGCTCCTCCAGATGTTGGCGTACACCGAACCGTGTACGCATTCGAGCTCGTTGAGGTCTCGTACCGGTGTTGTCCCGAGTCGCACGTTCACCGTGCGCCGAGGCGTGAACGTCGCGGGATCACGGAACGTCAGCGCGTCGCTGCCGTCGCTTGTGACGACGTCGTCGCCGAGCGCGCAGATCCCCCAGCCTTCGCCGTCGTAGGTGAGTCGGCCACGTTCGGCGAACGTCGCCGCATCGAGGACGAAGGCGGTGCGCTCCTGCCAGCTGAGCACCAGGAGTCGGTCACCGGCGCGGGTGAGGCCTTCGGCGAAGAACCTGTCGGGGAACGTGAACGAGCGAAGCACAGCGCCGCCGGCTCGATCGACGGCGCGGACCGCCGACTTCCCGTAGAGCCCGCTCGACTCGTACAGCACAGCGCGGTCGAGCTCGAGCCCCTGGGTGAAGAGCGTCGGGTCATGGGGGAGCGTGGCGACCACCTCGACACGCC
>JANMVY010000507.1:0-1588 GCA_031393535.1 Actinomycetes bacterium
CTCGACCAGAGGAAGTGGTCGGCACCGGTGAAGCAGAGGTTGTTCAGGCCGATGGGGTCGTTGATGTACGTGCACCAGACGTTGTTGCGGAAGTAGTGCGACGGCTTCTCGGTGAGCGGGTTGTCCATCAGCGTGAGGAACAGGCCGAAGGTCGCTTCGAGGCTTCGTTCGAGGCGTGCGGCGTAGTCGATGCCCGCCTCGGCCGCGACGATGTTCAGCGTCGGGTGGCGTTGGAACACGCCCGCGGCGATGAGTTCGACGATCGTGCGCTGCACTTCGTCGCGCGACTCGAAGCCGAAGTAGAAGGTGTCCTCGACGGTCGTACCGAACTTGGCCACGCTGTGCTTGGTGCGGTGGCCGGCGAGGATGTGGATCGACAGCGGCATGTCGAGCGCGGCCGCCGCCGCCCACAAAGGCTCGTAGTGGTCACCGAAGAACGAGTGCGTGCGATCAGCGGGTGGCGAAGTCCAAAAGAGACCGCCACGAAGCCCGAGCGCCTTGGCGCGCTCGAGCTCGCGCACCGCCTCGCCGATGTGCCACAGCGGCAACAACGCGATGCCGAGCAGGCGAGCGGTGTCGGCCGCACAAAACGACGCGAGCCAGTCGTTGTAGACGCGCAGGCACGCCGCCTGAAAAGCGGGGTCGTCGAGCTGTAACAGGCTGAGCCCGGCCGTGGGGTAGAGCACGTCGGCGTGCACACCATCGGCCCACAGGTCGCGCAGTCGTTCGATCGGGTCGTGGCCGCCGCGGGCCCCTAGCCACGCCGTGGGGTCCGCGGCGAGCCGCGCGGTAACGTCCGCGTTCGAGATGCCGGCGGTGCGCGACAGGGTGAGGTCGACGCCGCGCGGATGGCCGGGCATCTCGAAGTACCAGTGGTGATTCGCCGGGTCTTGTACCGCGCGCGGGGCGCGATCGGCGAGCGACGCGGGTAACGCATCGAGCCACAGGTCGTGTGGCTCGACCACATGGGAATCCGCGGAGATCAACATGGCTTTCCTTTCGGGTGCATCGGAGGAGCGCGTGGCGATCGCGCACGCAACGTCGCTCAGCTCATACCGAACAGTGCGAGCGCGGCCGGCGGTGGGCCATGGTCGCCGCGGGCGACCATGGCCGCGCGGTCGACGTTGACCGGGTCGAACTCGGGGTGCGCCCAGTCGTTCCAGTAGCCCGAGGTCCGCAGGTTTGCGGCCTCGGCGGCGTCGATACAGGCCGCGAGGTACCCCGCGAAAAGCGCCAGGTCGGCTGCGTCGCCGATCGGGCCGACGCCCGGCACGATGATCTCGCCCCATTCGACGAGTTGGTCGAGCGATGTCAGCCAGGCGCCGAAGTCGGCCTCGAAGCCGAGCGGCCGCGCACCGAAGCTGCACAACGCGCCCGCGAACACCACGTTCGCGTGGGGTACCTGCACGGCGAGGTTGTACGCCTGGTGTCCGGGCAGGGGAGCGGCCACGATCTTCTGCGTGAGCCAGGCGGGCTGGTGCACCACGTGGCTCACCTTGCGGGTCGACAGCGTTGCGAACTCGGCGGCGTGTTCGGCGAACAGGTGCTGGTAGCCGGCGATGTTCGCGGGCAGGTCGAGCTCGGCGCT
>JANMVY010000633.1:0-7532 GCA_031393535.1 Actinomycetes bacterium
GGAACAACAACCATCGGAGTCGCATCTGGCCAGCATCGATCGGAACGACCACCGCGACGTCTGCTTCCGCGACTCGGCAGAATGAACACGCGGAGGTTCGAACTCGGCACCGATGCGCCCCCAGAATCCAAAAGACGGAGACGCGTGACGGCCATCAACGAAGCGCCAGGCTCCGACGCCGGCAGTCGCCACGCCACCAACCTCGAACTCTTCTTGGACCTCGTCTTCGTGTTCGCGGTGACGCAGGTGGCGTCGTTCGTGGCCCACGATCCCACCCTCGCCGGCGTGGCCAAAGGGCTGCTCCTTGCATGGCTTGCGTGGTGGCAATGGACGGCGTTCACCTGGGCGGGCACGGCGGTCGACCTCGAGGGCGATGCCATGAAACGCGTGATGGTGTTGTGCATGATTCCCGCCGTCCTCGCGATGGCGATCACGCTTCCGCAGGCCCTCACGACGCAGGGATTGTGGTTCGCCGGCGCCTACTTGGTTGGTGCAGGTTTGGGTGCTGGCGCTCCAAGGCGTCGACGCGTTGAAAGAACCGGGGACCCGGTCGGCATTCCTGGCCTATGCGCCGGCCGCGGTGATCGCCCCTACCGTGTTGCTGATAGGAGCACTCTTCTCCGACTCGACTCGCCTTGCGATGTGGATCGCCGCTGCGGGCCTCTTCGTGCTCAGCGCTCTGCTGGGTGGCCGTTCGAACGCCGAATGGTCGATCGACCCGGTGCATTTCGCCGAGCGGCACTCCTTGTTCGTGATCATCAGCTTGGGCGAGGTCCTGGTCGCTATCGGGGCCAATGCGGCAGCCATCGCCGCGGAACCCGGGCTGGCGGACGACGTTCTCATACTCGATCGGGATGACGCACCGCGATCACTGCGAGTCCGGCGATTCCTTCGAAGTCTCGAGCGTTGCAGGTGTGCACGGGCAGTTCGTGGGCGACGGCGATCGCCGCGATCATCGCGTCAAAGGCCCGCGCCGCCGGCTTGCGCCCGCTTCGCCGCAGCGAGGCCGCGACCGAACCGAACGCTCGAGCGGCCGCAGCATCGAATGGCAGCGGTTCGAAGTCGGATTCCGCCGCCTGCAGATGCGCCTGACGCGCGGCGCGGTCCGCGTGCGACGCCGCGACCAACGGACCCACCGACAACTCCGCCAACGTGACTGCCGTGATCAACGGCTCGTCCGGCAATGCCGCCACATCGGAGATCCGACCGAGCAGGATCAGGGTGCTCGTATCGAGAATCCCGCGGCCGATCACAACGACGAGTCGATCGCCGCGTCGACATCGCGCCGCAACGACTCCGGATCAACCACCGGCAGGTGCGCACGACGCCGGATCAGCTCCGCCAAAGGCAGCGCGTCCGACCCGAGCGGCCGCAACTCCGCCACCGGCTTGCCGCTGCGCGTCACCACAACCCGCTCGCCGCGCACGACACGATCGACGACATCGCCACCGTGGTTCCGGAGATCACGAATCGACACATCGGCCACTCCCGTACCGTATCACACGTGATACAGGCTCCAACCTACCGACGCCCAGATCGAGCGCGACGACGGCATCCGAGCGCAGCATCGAGCCACGCCGATTCGTGGTCACGCAGTGGGTTGCGAGGTCGTGCATGCACCAGACCGGCGCTCTCCCCCCGCTCGCGGGTCAGCTTGAAAGACTCTCACGCGACCGCGGCAAACCATCGCGGTGGCGTTACCCGTTCGGAGCCGGGATTTGCTCCGTGGCAGTAGGTTCGTGGCGATGGCACGCCTCGTGATCACCAAGAACCTGCAACGCCACGTCGCCTGTCCGCCGGCCACCATCGCGGGCACCACTGTTCGCGAGATCCTCGAAGGAGCCTTCGCCGCGAATGAGCGATTGCGCGGCTACGTCGTCGACGAGCGCGGGGCGCTGCGCAAGCACGTGAACGTGTTCATCGACGGATCGCAGATCCACGACCGCATGCACCTGAGCGACCCGGTCCTTCCTGGTGGTGAGGTATACGTCATGCAGGCCCTATCCGGAGGATGATCTCGATGCACGACCCGATCCTGCACGTGGCGACCCGTAAGGGGCTCTTCGTCATCACGGGAGCCGGAGCCGACGCGCGCGTCAGCGACGCCCACTTCGTCGGCGACCACGTCGCGCTCACCGCGACCGACCCCCGCGACGGGGCCTGGTACGCCGTGCTCGATCACGGCCACTTCGGCATCAAGCTGCACCGCTCCGACGATCACGGGAGCACCTGGGACGAGATCGCCGTGCCCACGTATCCCCTGAAGCCAGACGGGTTCGTCGACATCGACATGTGGGGCAAAGAACGCGACTGGGCGCTCATGGCGATCTGGGCACTCGAGATCGCGCCCGACGCGGACGGCGCGCTGTGGTGCGGCACCATTCCCGGTGGCCTGTTCCGCTCGGACGATCGCGGCGGCTCCTGGCGACTCGTCGACGCCCTGTGGCACCACGAGTGCCGTGTCCGATGGAACGGTGGCGGGGCCGATCAGCCGGCCCTGCACTCGATCTGCGTCGACCCCCGCGACGCCTCACGGGTCGTCGTCGCGATCTCGAGCGGCGGGGTGTGGCGCACCACTGATGGCGGTGCTAGCTGGACCCCCCACACGACCGGCATGGTCGCGGGGTACGTCCCGCCCGATCAGGCCGAGCTCCCCGAGTTCCAGGACCCGCACTGCGTGGTGCAGAGCACCGCCGACCCCGAAGTATTCTGGTGCCAGCATCACATGGGGATCTGGCGCTCCGAGAATGATCTTGCTTCATGGATCGAGCTCCACGCCGAGCCGTCGTCGTTCGGTTTCCCGGTGGCCGTGCACCCCCACGACGCGCAGACCGCATGGTTCGTGCCCGCGCACTCCGATCAGAAGCGTGCGCCGATCGATGGGCGAGTCGTGGTGACCCGCACTCGCGACGGTGGCGTCACCTTCGACACCCTCACCGACGGACTCCCGCAGACCGACGCCTACGACCTGGTTCTGCGTCACGCCCTCGACGTACACGCCGACGGTAACCAACTCGCCTTCGGTTCCACGACCGGCAACCTCTACCTAACCGACGACGGCGGCGACCGGTGGCACGTCGCCGCCAACCACCTGCCCCCGATCTACTCCGTCCGCTACGCCTGACCTGTCCACCGAACCTGCGGCGCAGGGGCCGAAGGAAGGATCGAGGCCAGAGCACCGCACTGCCGCGATCTGACGACGAACTCACCGGTCGGCAACGAGCGGCACTCCTGGGCATTTCAGCGGGACCAGCCGAACAACCGGCGCATGGTCAACCACAGCTGACGAGCTCGGTCATGCCCACGCTCCGGTGCGAAGCCCTCGTCGGCCGAGCCGTAGTCCGAGCCGGCCGGTCAACTCATCTTCTCCGGTTCGTGGGCGGCCCAGCCGTGGGGCGTCCACCGTTCAACCTCGCCGGTCGACGGTTCGATGCGCAACAGGTGGAGCCAGCCATTCGCCACCAGGTCGCGCACCACCGCGTGGGCGCGGATGACGGCGTCGATGCCGTCGCGTGGCGCCTCGATGAAGACCGACAGCCGCAAGGGAGGATGGCGCAGGGTGTGTCCGTCGTGGAGCGCGTGCATAGCCAGCCCGATGCGAAGGTCACCGCCGTTTCCTTCGAACACCCCGATGCGCCCGCCGACGACGTTGTGCAGTACCTTGTTGCCGCTCCCGTAGCGGCGGTTGTCGACCGTCGAAGCCAGGTACTGCATGTTGATCCAGTTGGTGACCACCATCGGCGCGGTCATGATCAGGGTGAGCACGGACAGGTCGGTGTCGAGCTGCCACTCGTAGTCGTGCAGGAAGGATCGTCCGCCGAGGTTCATGTGGCGGGTGCGCCACCTCGGTGCCACGACGAACGCGGCGTTGCCGGCGAGACCCCATTCCGGCCTGACTTGCGACCAGTCGTTGGCCCGTTGGCGCATCGCCTTCTTGAGTTGTTCGGGGCGTTGGGTGAGGTGGCCGAGACCGAGGCTGCCCGCCCGCTCGGCCCGCGCCCGACCACCGGCTGCTGTCAACCAGCGCTGCAGTTGGTCCACGTCGACCCGTTTGGTCTCGGGGAGCAGTTCAAGGTCGAAAAGCTGGACTTCGTCGGTAGTGGTGTTGTGCAACGCCGGAACGAACCAGGTGGTGGATGGCACGTCGATGCCAAGCGACTCGAGGTGCGAGCGAACGGGGACCGAGTTGAGGAGATCAGCCAGCACGCGTGCGTTCACCTCGCCCGTCTGGCCTCCGCACGCGCCGCAATCGAGACCCGCCGCGTGCGGGTTGTTCGCGGTCTGGCCGCCATGACCGCACAGCAACACCACGGGCGCGAATCCATCGATCAAGCCCATGCCCCGTAGCACCTTGTCGGCGATGGTCGCAGCTGCTGCAGGATCATCATGGACCAGGCTCAGCCGCGGCCGCAGGCCTTCACGGGAGCCGGCAGTCAGCCCATCGTGCTCCCACTTCGAGGGCGCATGAATGTGGGGGAGGCTGTCGTTCACCAGCTTCGGGCCGTACAGCAGACCCATCGACTCGACGAAGCTGAACACCGACGACGGCGCGCTGCGGAAGCTGGTCCACCGCCGGCGGTTCCCGAGCGTGGCCGACCGCTCCTCGGTCATCGCCGCGCGGTCGGCGCCGTTCACGGCGGTCTCACTGACGTCGAAGGCGGGAGCGAGAAGCCCCGGCAGCTGGGGTCGGGTGAGCGCGCTGCCGGCCGGCGTGTAGGAGATGGGGAGCCCGAAAAAGCCGGCGAACCCGCGGGTATGAACGTCGGGGGCTACGGACTCCAATGCTCGACGGAAGACCTCGGACCGCACGTCGATGCAGAACACCGCCTGCGCGACGGGAAGCTGCGGGCGTGGCGTCCCGGCAGTGCCGAGCCCGCGGATGATCTCGCCCTGATACGTCCGCTCGAGGGCGATCTGGAGCACCCAGTCGATGCGCTGCTCATCGGCGATGCCCGCGGTCAGATCGTGTGTGCTCGCCCACGAGTCTGCCCAATCGTCCCAGGGCGCAGCCTGGTCGTCCGCGTCGTTGCGCAACAACCACTCCCAGGCGAGCCGGATAGCCAACAGGTCGACGATCAAATGGTCGTCCTCACCGACGAGCCGGGCTTGCCAACGCGCGTACGCGCTCCACGCCGCCCATCCGTTGACCGCGAGGAGCAGCGAGGTGAGGTACGCCTCGCGCCCTTCGTCGGGAACGTGCAGCGAGCCCAGCATCACCTCGATGGCCGCGTCGGGCTCGACCGGGAGCGCCGCGAGTTGACCGCGTGCCCACGACCGGCCGCGTTCCCATCGGACGCCACGCGACGCCGACAGCTGAATGCGCCATCCGGTGAACAAGCCGACGCCCTCGTCGGGGTGCCACGACCCCTGCCCGCGGTCGAAGTGTGCCGCGCAATGCTGGCTGATCTGGTGGGTGACGTGATCGCTCCAACTCTGGCCCGGCCACGATTCAGATGCCAGATCGCGCACATCAGTGACCAGGGCCATGCGGGCGATGACGGACGGCTGCTGTTCGTGCGGCTGGTCCAATACGGCCCGGGCCTTCGCGGCGAGTGCGGGGTCGCCGAGGTCGATGGCCGCGGCCGCGAGGTGCGCCACACCGAGTCGATCGGCGGCCCGTTCCTCGCGGAACCAGGAATGCGGCATCGTGAGCGCGGTACCCGCCAACGCTCCCAACCTCGCCGCGGCGTCGACAACCGATGAACTCCGCCAACCCCAGTACGGGTTCACCGCGATGAACTGGTCGAGCGGCCAGGTGGGGGCGATGCGGTCGCACGCCGCGGCGATGGCATCGGCCACCGACGCCGGCGCGGGGGTCGAGTTGATGATCGTGGTCACACGAGGCTCCGATCGGGAGACGGCTCGGCCGCAGTTCGGGTAGACGGCACCAGCCGGGTTGCGAGGCGTACCGCCGACGCCACAACCGGCGCGGGTACTGCGGTGCGCTGGGGAAGCGGAGCCTCCCGGAAGCGGGGTGCCGGCGGTCGCCATGTCGCGAACGCGAGGCGAGTGAACGCCTCGTCGAGGAACAGCCCGCCGTAGATCCAGGGGTAGAGCCGCCGCCGCAGCCTCCCGGCCGGAGCGACCGCGCCGAGAATCTGGACCCCGAACAGCAGGACGAATGAGCCCGCCACCAGGACGAGGAGCGCGGGGGGTGCCGCTCTGCCGCGGGGCACGAGATTGGTGAAGATCTCGTGCAGCCCGAAGTAGCCGAGGGGAACGGCAAAGGTGCCGCCGATCAGCGCGGGGCGGGCCCGGCGCCCGTCGGGACGGAGGATCCCTGTCGCCAGCGGCACCAAGGCGAGGGCGACGATGCTGCCGAACACCCAGAGGGTGGCCGATGGAGGCTCGGCGAAGGGGAGCCGGCCCCATACCCACCCGGCGCCGAGCGTCCCCGCGATCGCCACCACCACACCGACGGCCAACGACCACGCGGTCGGTGGCACCGGCTTGGATACCAGCTGCTTGCGTTGAGTCTGGCGCACCGCCCCACCGGCACCCAGGAACGCGTGGGCCTTGTAGAGCGAGTGGGCGAGAAGGTGCAGCAGCGCCATCTCCCAGAGGCCCAGACCGCATTGCATCAACATGAACCCCATCTGCGCGCACGTGGACCACGCGAGTGACACCTTGACGCTGACCCGGGTGGTCATTACCAGCGCGGCGATCACCGCAGTGGCGGTACCCACGGTCACTAACAGGACCCTCGTCTCGATGGCGCGATCGACCACCGGCGCAAAGCGCAGCAACACGAACCCACCGAGGTTCACGACACCGGCGTGCAACAGCGCCGACACCGGGGTCGGCGCCTCCATCACCTGGATGAGCCAACCGTGGAATGGGAGCTGGGCGCACTTCAACAGCGCCGCGAGGGCAACCAGCGCAACGCCGATGCGCGCACCCGTCGGCAGTGTGACGGCCGCCGCCTCCGCGGCGATCCGGTCAATGCGCAGCGTGCCGAAGGTGGTGCCGAAGGCGACCACTGCACCGAACATCGCGAGATCGGCGCAGCGGGCCAGGATGAACTTCTTGTGAGCGACGGCCACGGCGACGGGGCGGTCGCCGAAAAAGGTGAGCAGGCCGTGCAACGCCAGGCTGGTGGCCGTCCACGCCAGCATGAGCACGGCGAGATGGTTGGCGATGACCACCACCGCGACGGCGGCCAACGTCGTGAGGAGCCAGCCGATGTAACGCCGCTCCTGCGGGTCACCGCGCAGGTAGGCCTCGGAGTATCGGATGACGACCCATCCGACGAAACTGACGAGCATCAACATGGCCACGCCGACGGTGTCGGACCGCAGCACCATCCCCGCTCGCTCCCCTGTGGCGGCCCGCACGATCGCGGCAACGCCGGCCGCGAGCAGCATCGCGACCGTTGCCACTTTGGCGGCGCGCCACGCGGCCCCAACACTGGTGGTTCGCGTGCTGGCCACGGCCGCGACGAGAGCGGCGACGGCGGGCGCGAGCAGCAGCGTTCCCTGCCCCAAGGGCAAAGCGGTGGCGATGGTGATGGACACAGGTGGTGTACTCCTCGA
>JANMVY010000656.1:0-2890 GCA_031393535.1 Actinomycetes bacterium
CACGACCGCGCTCCCGTGGGACCACGAGCTCGCCGCTCCGGTGGCCGCACTCGCCGCGGCACGTGCGGAACACGGCGACACGTTCGTCGTCGAAGGCCCCGCGCAACCCACGCTGTTCCTCTTTTCACCGGCCGGGGTGAGGAGCTTCTACGAATTGCCCGAAGCCAAAGCCAGCAAGGGGGTGGCCGATTGGATGATGATCGTCCGCAAGCTGCCCGACGAGCTGTTCGAGGGCCGGCGCACGATCATGCACGAGCTGTTCGGCCGCGACGACGTGCGCGCGTACCTCGCCCAACTCGACGCGTCGATGGCCGTCACCTTCGCCGAGATGGGCACGGCCGGCATCATCGATGTGTTCGCGTTCACGCGCCGTCTCGGTCACCGCATGGGGCTCGCGAGCTGGGGCGGCGAGGAACCGTCATCGGCCCCGCGGTTCGACGAACTGGTCGCGGCGCTCGACGAGCTCGACGGCTCTGCCGCGTTCGTCCACCCCGAAGCCATGCGCGCCGTGGCCGCCGGAGGCAAGGTTGCCGAACGCGCCGCGATGGCCCGTGTCGAGCAGTTGCTCGCTGTCACGATCAGTGCCCGCGACGCGCTCGCACCGGCCGACCGACCCCACGATCTGTTCGCCCGCATCATGCAGCGCTGGGCCGACGCATCCGAACCCGAACGCGGTATCGGCATCGCCCGTGACGTCATCCTCGTGCACCTGGGGTCGATGTCGAACCTTTTCGCGGCCGCCGGCTGGATGATCGCGCACCTCGCGTTGCACCCCGAGGTGCTCGAGCGGGTCCGCGGGGGCGAGCAAGGCCTGCTCGAACGATGCGCGCTCGAGTCCACGCGCCTCGGGCAACGGTCGATCATGCTGCGCGCCGTGCTGGCCCCGGTCGAGGTGCGCGACGAGCACCACACCTACCAGGTCGCCGCGGGCGCGCAGATCGCTACGTTGCTACCGCTCACCAACACCAGTGCCATGCCCGGCCTCGCGAACTACGACCCCGACCGCTGGCTGCGGCGCCGCCTCAAGGACGAAGCGCGGTTGCCCGCACGCGAGCTCGTCACCACGTTCGGCCACGGCGAGCACACCTGCCCCGCCCAACCGTTCTCTCTCGCGTCGATGTGTCGGGCCGCCGAAGGCCTCGTGAAGCGCTACGAGCTCACCCCCGAGTTCGCCGAAGTCGTCCCGCTCGCGGTGCAGATCGGCGGCGTCGCCCGCAGCCAGCACCCCTGCCTGCTGCGGTACGCACAGAGGCAGTAGCTCTCAGAAGCAGTAGCGCTCAGAGGCGGTAGAGGCGTGCCGCGTTGTCGTGCAGGACATTGCGGATGTCGCGTTCGGCCACGCCCGCGAGCACGTCGTAGAGATGGCTGCGTGGCTCCTTGGCCGAGCTCGCCGGCCCAGGGGTCATGCCCGTCGGGTGCGGGAAGTCGGTCTCGAACAACACGTGCTCGGAACCGAGCAACTCGATTGCCGCGCGAGCCGAGCCGCGCTCGAACCAAAAACAGCTGTAGATCTGCCGGGCGAAGTACTCACTCGGCAGCAGGTCGAACTCGGGATGGTGCGCGACCACCCCCGAGTTGTGGAACTGCCAGTCCATCGTCTCGAGCAGAAACGGGATCCATCCCACGCCGCTCTCGACCGACACGAAGTCGAGCTGCGGGAACCGCTGGCAGATCCCGCCGAAGATCAACGACGCGATCGCCGACGCGTTGAGCTGGAAGAGCATGGTGCCTGTCCACGCGTAGCCGAGGTGGCGACCGGCCGCCGTGCCGAACATCGGGATGTTGCCCGAGCCGATGTGGAAGTTGATCGAAAGACCCATCTCCTGCGCCGCAGCCCAGAACGGGTCCCAGTGCGTGTCGGCCAACGCGGGCAACGCGAAGTCCTCCATGCGTGCCGGGAACACGATGCCCTTGTGCCCGGCCTCGTGCGCGCGCACCAGCTCGAGCATCGTCGCGTCGAGGTCCCAGAACGGCACCGTCATCAACGGGATGTACCGCCCCGGCGCGAACGAGCACCAGTCGACCAGGAAGTCGTTGTAGGCGCGCACGCATTCGAGCACGAGCGACGCGTCGGCCTGCATGCCGATGTACTCGTTCACCTGGAACACCCCGATGTTCGGGTAGAGCACCTGCGCGTGGATGCCGTACGCGTCCATGTGTTCGAGGCGTCGCGCCGGGTCCCAGTTGCGGGCGTCGGAGTCGGTGAGCCGGCGCGGGTGATCGGGCGGGTACTCGTGCCAGCGGGCACCCGACGCGAGCCCCGCGGCGTAGATCGGCTTGTCGCCGAAGTACCAGACCTCTTCCTGCGAAGACTCGTCCCACCGCACGTGCGGTACGAGGTCGCCCCACTTCTTCACCGACACCCGCGACGTGAACAGGTCGGCCGGTTCGATCACATGGGTGTCCGCGTCGATGATGGGCGTGTCGTCGATGATCCGGCGCGCGTCCGCGGCGGTCGCTGCGCCCACCGCGCCCGGCGCGCTCACGACGCCCGCCCCGCGCCGGCAGCGGCACCGGCACCCGCACCGGCACCCGCATTGGTCACGACCACCCCCGGGTGCACGTCGGGCACCTCCACCCCGTCACGGCGGATCGCCGTGCCGGCCACCCAGATGTGCGCGATACCGACGTTGCGCGAGATGAGCCGATCACCCGAAGCCGGGAAGTCGTACACCCGCTCGAACGGTGTTTCGCTCATCGTGTCGGGGTCGAACGCCACGAGATCGGCCACCTTGCCCACCTCGACGGTCCCCCGGTCGTCGAGCCCCCAAAGCGCCGCCGGCTGACCCGACATGCGCCAGATCGCCTGCTCGAGCGACAGCGCGCCTTCTTCGCGCACCCAGTACCGCAACGTGTAGCTCGGGTAGCACGAGTCGCACAGCATGTCGAC
>JANMVY010000686.1:0-1520 GCA_031393535.1 Actinomycetes bacterium
CCTCGACGAGCCCGTCGCGCAGACGCAACGTGACGAGCGGGTTGCGGCCGATGAACGACCACCGGCTCCAGCGTTCGCCGTGCTCGACCGATTCGAGGAGGAACCCATAACCGTCACCCACCAGCCGAGCGAACGCGGCAACCGGCGTGGTGAGATCCGCGAGCAGGGTGCGCCACACAGGAACGACGCGGTGTTGGCGAGCGAGGGCGCGAAACTCGTCGCGCGTCGGCGACGCCATGACTCAGACGCCGAAGGGTCGGTAAAAGCACGAGTATTCGCCGGTGTGGCAAGCGCCCTTGCCCTCCTGCTCGACGAGGAACAACAAGGTGTCGCCATCGCAGTCGTAGTAGGCCTCGCGGATGAACTGGCGATCGCCTGACGTGTCGCCCTTGCGCCATACCTCCCGGCGGCTCCGGCTCCAGAACACGGTGCGGCCCTGCTCGAGGGACATGCGGAGCGTCTCGGCGTTCATCCAGGCCACCATAAGCACGGACTTCGTGGCGATGTCCTGGATGACGGAGGTGACAAGGCCGTTGGCGTCGTAGGTGACGGTCGCGAGGTCTTCGTCCGAGACGGTGATGGGCGTGGCGGCGAGCATGATCGTCATGCTAGAGCCGCGCTCCGGCGACCTGGGCACGCATTTGCGGCGCCCGGCACCTACAGGTAGAGCCCGGTGCCTTCGGAATCGAGTCGCTTCGCGGCAACCGCGTGCACGTCGCGCTCGCGCAAGATGATGTAGTCCTCGCCGCGCACCTCGACCTCGTAGCGGTCCTCGGGGCTGAACAACACGCGATCGGCGGCTTCCATCGTGCGCACGTTCGGGCCGACCGCCACGACCTCGGCCCATGTCAGACGCTTGCTCAGCTGCGCCGTGGCCGGTATGAGGATGCCACCGGAGGAACGCCGTTCGCCGTCGGGCCCGTCGATCTTCACGAGGATGCGATCGGCGAGCATCTTGATGGGAAGGCGATCATCCGTGGCCACGGGCAGAGACGGTACCGTGTCGCGCCAATGAGCGACGACATGAACCCGACCAGCGGCACCATGACCAGTCGCGACGGCACCGTTCTCGAGATGCTCGTGCACCGTCCGCCTGACCGCGCTATCGCGGCGGTCGCCGTGATCGCCCACCCGCATCCGCAGTACGGGGGCGACATGCACAACAACGTGGTCGCCGCCCTCTGGCGTGGCCTGGCCGCCGCGGCAGTCGTGACGGTTCGTTTCAACTTTCGCGGGGTGGGCCGAAGCGGCGGCACGCAGTCAGGCGGTGCGGCCGAACGCGACGATTACGCCGCCGCGCTCGACTCCGCGGCCGCGCTCGCCCCCGACGCTCCGTTGTACGCGTGCGGATACTCCTTCGGGGCCGACGTGGCACTCACGAGCACGCACGACCGGCTCGCAGGTTGGATCGTGGTGGCGCCACCGCTGCGGCTGTTCGCCGACGATGCCTACGTCGCCGCGCTCGATGCCCGACCCACGCACGTCATCGCGGGTGTGCACGACCAGTTCGCCGCGCCCGA
>JANMVY010000712.1:0-5690 GCA_031393535.1 Actinomycetes bacterium
CGGTGGCATGGTTCCATCCGCTCCCCGACCGTCCGACACCCGCGACTGGCAGGCACGCCAACGAGGAGCACCATGAAACCGACGCACCTACACCGTCACCGAGACCGCCGAGATCCTCGCCATCTCGCGCAGCAGCGCGTATGAGGCGGTGCGTCGCGGCGACATCCCATCGATCGCAACAACCGATCGTCGGCGTAGAACCCGAAGATCGACCCGAACCCTCGGCCCGGTGCCGTCGAGTACGTTCTCGGCGCTCAGGTCCAGGTCACGGGTCCGGTGATGCCGTCGACGCACGCGCCGTGCGGCACGTTGGGGCGGTCCCGTGCGCGTTTCGTGCGCGGCGACGCGCTCGTTGTTCACCCGCCAGTCGAGAGACCAGCCACGACCGAGTTACCGGCACCCACAGGCGCCCGGAACGTCGCCACGACCGACAACCCGCGGCCTCCAGATCAACGGTTGTACTCTGGGAAAAGAAAGAGGCATGCATCGCGGGCCGCGTCGGCCGCGTCCGCACACCGGACCGGAGAGGATACTGTTCCTACGATGCCCCAGGTTGCGTTGGCATAGGTCAGTAAGAAACCGCCGACTTCAGGCGCATTGAAGGCTACGACCGCGGCGCGATTCGTTGCACAACGCACGACCATCCACGCAGTGTGCGGTGCCTCTACCGAGTTCGCAATGGCCGAGCCGATCTCACGGCCCGGGCATGCTTCTGTAGGCATTTCCTTCACCGTGTTCCCGCCGAGCACTCCAACGGCCACCCCCTCGGCGTCTGGCACGAATTCCTGCCCGTCGCTCAGGACCACGGTATGGCTCGCGATGACGAAGAGTACGCCGCCTACCGTCCAAAACTGCGGCCCGGGATTCGATATGCACGTCGAACGCCTCGAGTCGCCAACCTCGATCGTGACACACCCACGTCTTTCGCTTGATCGCTGGCCCTCGTACGGCAACATTCGCCACTTGACGGCGGCCACAGGGCCGAGCACGGAGCTCGTGACCGAAGCGCTCGCGACATCCACGCTCGTTGTCGTCGCTGCGGGCTCAGTCGAGAGTCGAGTACCTGAATCATCCGGCGAAAGCACGCTCGCCGCCGCACCAACTGCAACCAGCACAGCTGCGAACAGCCCAGCAAGTCGCAACCGGCCACCAAGACCCCGACTCGCTCCCGACGCTCGCCGCTCACGGTACGGCGAAACGGGCTGGACGCCGTCCATCCGATCCGCAACCTCCGCTTCCTTGGCGCGACCCCATCGGGTCACGGCCTCACGCACTTTCTGATCTATATCAGGCACGATTTGACGCTTCAAGCTCAACCTCCATCCGACGTAGGCCTCGTCGCAGGAGTGACCGCACGGTGGCCTGAGGACATTTCATGAGTGCTGCAATTTCCGCTATAGAGAGATCCTCGTAAAACATGTGGTTTGTCGCGTTCGCAACTCGAAGGCCTTGTCGCCGGCGTCGCCCGCGAGCTCGCTGCCCGTGAGGTCGATTACGCCCAATGCGATTCGCCTGCTGAACTCGTTGACAGCGACGCGAGCGTCGTCGACGTGAGGATCGACAGCAGCGCGATTCTTTGCTTTGCCGGACACGAAGGCTTCCCAGATGACGAGCGTTGTTTCAGATCCGTCTAGGTTCAGCGGATCGAAGCTGATACGCGGACACGTCGCCACCAGTCGCGCCAAGCCCGCAAAGACATAGGCAGCCTGCTGCACGCCAAGCGCCGGTGCTCCCGTGCCCGCTCCGGCGGACCATGGCCTCCCGCGATCTCCGACGCGCTGACGGCACAGACCGGCCGCCTTGGCTGGCAGCGGGACGAAGATGGGCGCTTCGAACCCGAGTGCCACTGATCGGCCGTGGTTGTGGTCTGCCGCCAGCGCGTCGACGAGTTCATCGAGGTCGCGCCCGCCGCCCGCCGTTTCGCCGGCAACTCGCCACCACCCGATGTTGGCGAGGGAACCGACGTCGACCGCCGCCACAACCGCGGTGCTCATCGCATCGCTGCCAGGAACTCGCGCACGACGGCGACGGCTTCCTGCCGAAGCCGGGCCGCCTCTTCCTCGTCCCCGTCGTCGGCGAGGAAGGTTCCGTACGCGCGCGGACCGTCGTGGTCCGCCGACTCGAAGCGCTCCGCAAGCAGTTGCAGCGCGTCGCGAACCTGCGCCTCGTCACGGATCGCACTCTGCCCTGCGGCGCGGCCGGCGTCCTCTGGACCCTCGCCGAAGTTCAGCAGGCAGTAAATGAGGTCGTATGAGTCCTTGTTCTCGTGGCGGTCCTGGAACGCCAGGATCTTCAGCACCGTGTACGAGAGGATGTTGGCGACGCGCACGACCACCCTGGATCGGCCGCCGTCGTCGAGGCGCTCCGCCTCGATCTCGCGTCCCACGTAGTCCCGCGTGACGAGCTGCGCGCCGCGCACGTTGAAGGCGCCAAGGCCGGAGCCCAGCCCTTCCTTCGGCTTGAAGATCTTCCCGGGCTCGACCTGATCGGTCTCACAGAGGAACTCCACGATGACGGTCACGCCTTCGACGTTGTTCAGCCACCGGAAGGACGACTCGGCCTTGAAGCCCGCCTTCTTCAGGTTGTTCTCCAGCGTCCTGTACGCCTCCGAACTCTCGCCTTCGAGCGCCAGCCCGATCACGAGGTCGACATCGGTCGTGCCGACGTGGGGGCGCGCTCCTTCGGGAAGGCTCCCGACGATGTAGCGCGGCGCGAGTCCACCAGCGAGGTACACGCGCTCGCTCCATGGGCCGATGTCGCCCAAGAGCGTCACGAGCGCGCGTTCGCAACGTGCTGTTGTGAACTCGTCATAGTCGCTGTGATGGCGCTTGCTCAAAACCCGATGACCTCCTCGCGCAGCCGGTCCGCTTGCTCGCGCCCGCGCCGTGGGTCTTGGCGCAGGTCGAGGAAGAGCCGGAACGGGTTGGCGGTCCAGACGTCGTCCACCTTCGTGCGGAATGCAAGAGGTGCATCGCCCTTGGCTTGCCGCAACACGATGTTGTGGCCGTCCTGCACCACGTCGGCGTGTGCGGCTGCGGCGACATCGTTCAGCGCGACCGTGTCCGCCACCCAGATGTCAGTCACGGGGATCGCCGTGATGAACGGGGCGAGGCGCGCTGCGCCGGCCGGGCCGGTAACCGCGTGCTCGATCTTCGCCGCTGCCAACGCGCGGCTCAGGGTTTTCGCCTGCGCTCGCGGATCACGGGCGAGACGGAACACCCGGAGCTGCTTGACGCCGCGGTCTCGCATCTCCTCGGCCCAGAGATCGAGAAGCGCGGTCGGATTCGCGACGCGGCGCGTCCGCTTCGGACCGGCGCCTTCGATCTCCACCAGTTCTTCACGGTCCAGGCGCGCGAGGACGCGATGCGCGAGTCCGACCGACACATCAGCCGCCTTCGCCAATTCGTGAACCTGCCACCTTCGTTGCGGTTCACGGAGAAGCGCCTGCGCAGCAACCCCGGCCTTCCCGGTGAGCTTCACCGGAGGTTCGTTCTGGACCTCGCGGGTTGCAGCCGCCGGCCTGCCCTCGGTCCAGAGGAAGACACCAGGAAGCTCGACGCGCATGTTGCCCTGGGTGTCGACGACTGCGACCCCTGCCGCTTCAAGGAGGTGCCGTGCCTCCTCGGTCGTTGTCCGGGCAACCAATAGGAGATGTGTGCCCTTCGGCAGGCGCCGGGCGTACTCGACGAGCTGGCGGGCGGCAGCGGCGTTCGTCACCCGCTGGGCCTTCACCTCGACAACGTGGGTGACGTCCCCGGCCCGGATCACGATGTCGGGGCGGCGCTTGGCGTCGGCCGTTGGCTCGGCCGTCACTCCCGGGATCTCCTGGAGGAGCCGAAGCACGTCCTTCTCCAGGGGTCCCTCGATATTCATTAGCCGAGGCATATTCACAACGTCTGTGAATATAGCTGTTCTCGTGAATATTGGCAACCCAGATCCTGGGCCTCGCTCCGCAGGGCGGCCTCGACCGCAGCGGCCGGACGGCCTGCCAACACCGTTCGTTACCCTCCGCGCATGGTCAGGGCGACGCTTCCGAAACCCGACCTCCTGAAGATCCGCCGCTACGCAGCGGGCAAGGTCCCGGTACACCTGCACGATCAGATCCGCATCGAGGTTGACACCCGTGGGCGCTCCGTCACGGTCGTCGAATGCCGGAGCCTTGGCGCGAGGACTACGGCCCAAGTGGTCGCGCGATCGAATCGCGCAGTTCCGATACGACCCAGACGCCCGCCAGTGGACCCTCCACTTGGAGCGACAGCAATGATCGGTGGCACCTGTACGACCTTGTCGGGCCGGCGCGGCACGTCGACGAGCTGATCGACGAACTCACCAAAGATCCCACCAAAGATCCCACCTGCATCTTCTGGGGATGACCCTGCTCGCGATGCCCACCGCCTACGGCATGCCCTCGATGAAGAAGATCATGTCGATCACCTTCGCCTGCGTGAAGCGGCGCTGCGTCGGAAGGCCGCCGTCAAAGTCGAGCGTGGCCTCGCGGTGCGCCTCGATCACGTTGGCGTTTGCTCGGTAGAACTCGCCGACCTTGCGCAGTGACTTCCGGCCGAACGTCGAGACGCCGAAACCCTTCTTGAAGTTCGTGTCGAACGCCGGCACGCAGCCCATCGTGCCCAGCATGATCTTGGTGACGAGAATGTCCGAGGCGCCATCGTGCAGCGTGCCGCGCAGTACCCGCGCGAAGTTCAGGATCGCAGTGACCGCATCCTCGGAGTAGCCACCCGCGTCGATGCTCCACATCTCGTTGGGCGCGGCGCCGATCGCCTCGACCACCGGCACGAACGACCTCACGCTCCTCTGGAGCAGTTCGGACGAGCCCCGCAGCATCCCCCAGCTCGCGAGGTAGAAGCCGAGTTGAAGGCACGACGCCTGCAGATTGGCCGGGTCCGCCAACGACGCGACGCGCCCTAGCTCGCGGTGCTCCCGGAAGTAGTTGAAGCAGTAGTCGAAGGAGGCGTAGCGGCTTGCTGGATTCCGGTCGCCGAGGTACCGCGCCAGGTTCTTCTCGATGTCGAGTTCAGCCACGAAGGTCATCTCCGATCGCCACGGTTTGTCGACGTTCGCGTAATCCACCGGGGACTGCTGCCGCCCACGACGCGCAATCGCACTCGCTGCCCACCCTCGACCTCAACGCTGACCGCGCGCCCTCATCGTGACGCGATGGTTCGCCGAGCAGGTAGTGCTCGTCCGCTTCCCGATCCGCCGTGTGCGACCAGAGGAGCGAGTGCGCGCGGACGGTGTCACTCGGGGACCACCACGATGAGCGGCTCGCCGGTTCGGGAAGAAGGCAGCTCTCCGAGTTGCCGCACGAACTGTCCGAACCGCTGGATGTAGTACGCCTCCTGCGCCGCCTCGGCGAGTTCGAGGTAGCTCAACAGAACCGCGGCGATCGTCACCTCGGACTCGACCTGCGATTTCCTGCGCAGCAACTTCGCTGCACGTCGCGACGCCTTTCGGATCATCTTCTCGAATGGCCGAGAAACGGCAGGCTGATCATCCAACGGATACAGCACGATCGCGGCAAGGCTGGCCCAATGTGCGTCCCAGCCGTTGTCCCTCATGCTGATCACGGCCGCTATCCGAAATGTCTCCGTACCCATGAATCCCATGTCCATCCGTCGACCAGCAAGGTGCGTCCTAAAGCCGTATCCGTGGCACGGGACTGCCGCGCCTCG
>JANMVY010000729.1:0-3011 GCA_031393535.1 Actinomycetes bacterium
GAGCGCGGCGCGACGTGGCTCGAGGACGCCAAGAGCGTCGTGTGGCTGTGCGCCGCACACCGACGCGAGGGAGGCTCCCAAGACGACGCCTACGCCTTCTTCAGCGAGCTCCACGAGGCAGGTCGGCTCCTCCCGGACGAAGACGACTCTCTCCGCGACCGGGCCGAAGCCACAATCCGACTGCAGCGCGGGCTCACAGCAGACCTGATCGAACTTCTCGGCCTCGCGCTCGCCGAGCCCGACTCCGAGCATCGCGGCGACCTCGGCGATTGGCTGCCGTGCCGAATGCTCGTCCTCCAAGGCGACGGAGTCGAAGAGATCTGGTGCGCCCTCAGCGTTCGGAGCGCCGACGGCTCCTTCGTCCAAGACGCAGTCCGCGATCTTCTCTTCGCGACTCTTGAACAACACGTCGCGCCGGCACTCTTCGAGACGCGCAACGACTGGCCGAGCGGCGACCTCGAATGGTTCGAGGTTGTCCGCCTCGGAGTTCGTGAACCCTCAGCGGCGACCTGACACCCGCGCCACCGCGTCGGGAGACTCACCGAGGAGGTGAGCAGCGATCGCAACATCGCCGCCGGCGAGGACTTCGCGAGCACGATCGATACCCTTCGCGATGTCATCCGCGTGACGGGTCGCGTATTCGGCGACCGCGCGGTCCACGATCTCGGCCTGGGTCACGTCAGTGAGCGCGGCCAAGTAGCGGACACGATCCTTGGTCCGCTCGTTGACCTTGATCGGGGCTTGGGTGCTCATGATGGACCTCCTTCAGCGTGGTGTAGGATATAAGTACCTAAGTACCTTTGTCAACTCTGGAATCGGCAGGACCGGCGAAGGACTTGAGGCGTCCTCGCGACATTGCACGGAGGCATTGTGCGCCGCCAGCGCGTTGACAGCGCGGCGTCAAGTCTTCGCTCCCGGTTGCGCGTTTCCGCGATTCCACGCCGGTCGCAGACCCATGGTGCAGACAGGCGGTGCAGACGAGCGTGAAGGGTCTTGAACGCGCCGAGACGCGCCGTCAGGTCTGCACCGCGCGTTTGACGAGTCGTCAACCCGGTGGACAACCGAAATAGCGAGTCGCGTTTCCTCCCACGAACGCGCATAGACGGGGTATGACCACAACAACGAACGACCACGATCACGAGACGCGTTCAACGAACCGAGGCGGTACGACGCGAGCGCGAAGCGCGATCAATCCGCTGCTGCTCACGATCCCCGAAGCGGCGCAGATGCTCGCTGTAGGCCGAACGACCATGTACGAACTGATCGGCGCGGGAGAGATCGGCCTTGTGCGAATCGGTCGGTCGGTGCGCGTGTCGATCGCAACACTCGAGGACTTTGTCGCCGAGCGCGAGGACGAAGCCCGCGCTACCGTGCGCAACCCCTCCCTCGCCGCAACTCCTCGGCGCACTCCAGCCGGAGGTAAGTGATGAGTGTCCATCGGCGTACTACGCAGGTTGGTACGCGTTACGACGTCAGACTTCGCGCACCCGACGGTCAGCAATTCACGCGGAGCTTCCGCACGCGCCGCGACGCGGATGCGTTCGAGCGCGATCAACTCTCGACCTTGCAACGCGGCACGTGGATCGACCCGAGCGGCGGAGCGATGCTGTTCGGCGACTGGGCCGACGAGTGGATGGAGCAACGCGTCGGGCTTCGCCCCAAGACCTTGCACACCGACACGGGAATCATCGAGCGATATCTCCGCCCAGCGTTCGGTGCGCAACCCCTCTCGCTGATCACGCCGCGCGAAGTCCAACGTCTGATTGCGACGTGGAGCCGACGTCTCGCACCGAACACGGTCCGACGCAACTACGCAGTCGTACGCGCGATCTTCAACGCCGCGGTCGACGCCGACCTCATCGGTCGCACACCTTGCCGGTCGGTCAAGCTGCCGAGACCCGAACCCACCGCGCATCGCATCCTCGATCCAGTCGAGTTGCGTCGACTCGCCGAGGCTGTCCCGATCGACTACCGAGCGATGGTGTACCTCGCCGGCGTTCTCGGCCTGCGGTTCGGCGAATGCGCGGGGCTGCGGATCGGGCGGCTCGACTTCTTCCGCAAGACCCTCACCGTGGCCGAGAGCCTCGGCGAGGTTGGCGGGGAGCTTGTCGCCGGGAACCCGAAGTCGCGGGCGTCACGCCGCACCGTGGCGGTCCCTGAGCCGCTCATGGAGCTGCTCGCGGCTCACCTCGCTCGTCGGGGACTGACCGCAGCAGATGACGACGCCTACGTCTTCAGCGCCCCTCAAGGCGGTCCCGTTCGCTACGCGACATTTCGTTCGAGGGTGTGGCTACCGGCCGTCAGCGAAGCGAACGTCAAGGGCGTCACGTTCCACAGCCTCCGACATCTTGCGGCGACGGCGATGGTCGTCGAGGGCGTCGACATCCGCACCGCGCAGCATCGCCTGGGCCACAGTGACCCGAGACTTCTGCTCAACATCTACGCGCACGTGAGCAGCGACGCCGACCGCGACGCGGCGCGCCGACTCGGTGAGAGATTCCTCACGGACGAGCGCGACGAGGCTCTGCAGAGCGACGCTCAGTGATAGCGCTGCGTTCCTGGGACGCCACTGACGGTCGGAGCGACCAATTGAAGACCGGTGGCCACACCGACGCGTCGTAGTTCACGACCTGCTGCCGGAAGCCAAGACCACTCCCTCGATGGCAGCAGGAATCGAGAGCCACCCGTGGTCGATCGCCAGTTGTGCGACCTGCTGGAATGAGCCAGATGAAAGACATTCGGTGTCGCCCGGCCGAGGCTGAGGACTTCGCTTTTCTGGCGACGATGCTTGGCGAGGCCGCGGTCTGGCGTCCCGACAAGCCGACACCGACCGCCGACCAGGTGCTCGCCGATCCGCGCTACGCGATGTACCTCGCGGGATGGCCGAGGCAAGGCGACTATGGACTCGTTGTCGAACAGGATGGACCGCTCGGCGCGGCTTGGTATCGGACCTACACCGAGGAGAGCCATGGCCATGGCTTCATCTCTGAGGATGTCCCGGAACTGTCGAT
>JANMVY010000742.1:0-1733 GCA_031393535.1 Actinomycetes bacterium
GCGGACCGTCGGGCGGTGCTAGGCCACGAGGCGTGCATGGCGCACGTCGACCGACCGTGGGGTGACGATGTTCGAGTTCGACCCGTTCGATCAGGCCTACTTCGCCGATCCATGGCCGTACTACGCCCAGATGCGCGACGAGCATCCCGTCTACCGGCGCGAGGTGCCGAACCACCGCGTATGGCCCCACTACTGGATGCTCAGCAGAGCGGCCGATGTCGATGACGCCTTGGGTGACTGGCGTACGTACTCGTCGGCGCGCGGCACGCTCATCGACACCGACATCACGTTGCTGCCGCCGAACATGTTCAACATGGATCCGCCCCGTCACGACGAGCTGCGCAGCATCCTTACCCGCGTGCTCACGCCGACCCGGGTCGCCGGACTCGAGCCTGTGGTGCGCGCCTATGCACGCGAGTTGGTCGAGGGCGTGAAGGGCAACGGCGCCATGGACGTGTCGACCGAGTTCGCGCAGATGGTGCCGACCATCACGATGTGCACCTTGATGGACCTGCCCCGCGAGGATCGCTCGAAGTTCCTCAGGTGGAACCTCGATACCCTCGCGGGTGCCGACTTCACGAGCCCCGATGCCCTCGCGGCCTACGGCGAGATGGCGGCGTATTGGACCGAACTGGTCGCGGTGCGGCGGGCGGTTCCGGGCAATGACCTCATCTCACAGATCATCCACACCGAGGTCGAGGGCGAGCCGCTGTCCGACGCGGAGATCGGCGGGTTCTGTTCGCTCCTGCACGATGCGGCGCAGAACACCACGATGAACATGCTCACGCACGGTGTGCTCGAGCTCGGTCGTCATCCAGAACAACGCGCGAAGCTCGCGGCCGATCCATCGAAGTGGCCGCGCGCGGTCGACGAGCTCATGCGCTATGTCTCGCCGGTGCAAGGGCTTGCGCGCACCACCACACGCGACGTGGAGCTGCACGGTGTCACGATCCCGCAGGGCGATCAGGTGTTGATGCTCTATGGCTCGGCGAACCACGACGAGCGCGTGTTCCCGAATCCCGACGTCTTCGACATCGACCGTGCCCCCAAGGCGCACTATGGGTTCGGCCACGGCATTCACCACTGCCTCGGCAACGCAGTGGCCAAGCTCGAGATCCGCTGCGCGCTCGACGAGGTCGTGCGCACCCTCGGCGAGTGGCAGGTCGATGAGCGAAGCGTCGAGCGAGATCAGCTCGTGCCCACGCGGGGCGTCGCCCACGCCCGCGTCGAGTTCGCGACCACCTGAGGAGAACAACATGGGAACGCTCGAAGGCAACGTGGTGATCGTTACCGGCGCAGGTTCGGGTATCGGTCGTGCGACGGTGCAACGACTCTCGCGTGAAGGCGCTTCGGTCGTAGCCGCCGACATCAACCTCGCGGGTGCCGAAGAGACGGTTGCGCTCGCGGCGGCTCACGGCGGTCGCGCTGTCGCGCAACACGCTGATGTGGCCGACGAGGATTCGGTCCGCGCGATGGTCGATGCGGCGATGGCTGCGTATGGCCGGCTCGACGGGTTGCACAACAACGCGGCCAACGTGTTCGTGGTGCCCCAGGATCTCGACATCGTGTCGATGGACATGGCCGTATGGGATGCGAGCATGGCCACGAACGTGCGCGGCCCGATGCTCGGCTGCAAGTACGCGATCCCGCAGATGTTGAAGACCGGTGGCGGGTCGATCGTGAACATGTCGTCGAACGCCGGGCAGATGGGCGACCTGCTGCGGGTGGCCTAT
>JANMVY010000750.1:0-1756 GCA_031393535.1 Actinomycetes bacterium
GCGGCGACGCAGATGGTGAGCGAGTCGGGGTCGCGGCCTGCGGCTTCGGCCGCGTCGCGGACCGCCTTGATGCTCCACGCGACGATGTCAGGATCGGCCAGCTGCAGGATGAAGCCGTCGCCCACCTGGCCGGCCAGCGCGAGGGCCTTCGGGCCGTACGCCGCGACCCAGACCTCGAGCGCGCTCTTGGCGGCCCAGGGGAAACGGATCGTCGAACCGTTGTATTCGGCGGACCGCCCGTTCGCGAGCTCGCGCACCAGGTGGATGCAGTCGCGCAGCGTCGCGATTGTGGTCGGGCGGCCGTTGGTGACCCGCACTGCCGAGTCGCCGCGGCCGATGCCGCACACCGTGCGGTTGCCGTACATCTCGTTGAGCGTCGCGAACACCGAGGCGGTGACGGTCCAGTCGCGCGTGGCCGGGTTGGTGACCATGGGGCCGACCGTCACCCGCCGCGTGGCGGCGAGGATGGCCGAATATATGACGTACGGCTCCTGCCACAAGATGTGCGAATCGAAGGTCCATACGTGGTCGAAGCCTTCGAGCTCGGCGAGCCGTGCCAGCTCGACGACCTTCGATGCGGGTGGGTTGGTCTGGAGAACGACCCCGAAGTCCATGGCGATCTCAGCGATTCTGCGGGAAGCCGAGGTCGATGCTCGACTTGGTCGGGTCGGGCCAGCGAGTCGTGACGACCTTGCTGCGGGTGTAGAAGTCGACCCCTTCGGGGCCGTACATGTGCTTGTCGCCGAACAGCGACGACTTCCAGCCCCCGAAGCTGTAGTAGCTCACCGGCACCGGGATCGGCACGTTGACGCCGATCATGCCGACGTTCACGTCGTGCGCGAAGCGTCGTGCCGCACCACCGTCGCGGGTGAAGATCGCGGTGCCGTTGCCGTACGGGTTGGCGTCGATGAGCGCGACCGCGTCGTCGTAGGAGGCGACCCGCACGATCGACAGCACGGGGCCGAAGATCTCGTCGGTGTAACAGGTCATGTCGGACGTGACGTGATCGAGCAAGGTCGCGCCGAGGAAGAAGCCGTCGCGGGTCACCAGGTCGCGGCCGTCGACCACCACCAACGCACCGGCGGCTTCACCGGCGTCGATGTATGCGACCACGCGGTCGCGGTGCGCGGCGGTGACGAGCGGACCCATCTCGTTGCCCACCTCGGTGCCGGGACCGACGACGATGTGGGGCAGACGGCTGCCGATCGCGTCGACGAGCGCGTCACCGACACCGCCGACGGCTACGACGACCGAAATCGCCATGCATCGCTCGCCGGCCGAGCCGAACGCCGCGGACACCGCCGCATCGGCGGCCATCTGTACGTCGGCGTCGGGGAGCACCACCATGTGGTTTTTTGCGCCGCCGAGCGCCTGCACGCGCTTGCCGTGGCGCGTACCGGTCTCATAGACGTGGCGGGCGATCGGCGTGGAGCCGACGAAGCTCACCGCGGCGATGTCGGGGTGCTCGAGCAGACGGTCGACCGCGACCTTGTCACCATGGACGACGTTGTACGCGCCGGCGGGCACGCCCGCCTCGTGCAACAGTTCGGCGACGTAGTTGGTGACCGAAGGGTCTTTCTCGCTGGGCTTGAGCACGAAGGTGTTGCCGCACGCAAGCGCGTTGGCGAACATCCACATGGGCACCATGGCCGGAAAGTTGAACGGCGTGATCCCGGCGACGACGCCGAGCGGCTGGCGCACCGAGTGCACGTCGACCCCACTCGACACCTGTTCGCTGAACCCGCCCTTCAACAGA
>JANMVY010000777.1:0-1849 GCA_031393535.1 Actinomycetes bacterium
CCGGGTAGGGCCCTCGCCCAGGACCACGTGCCGAGCCCGAGGAGATGTTGATGATCACACCGCTGCGGCGCGGGATCATGTCGGCCAGCACGTGTTGCGAGAGGATCATCGGCGCGTGCACATTGATGGCGAAGCTGTGCAACCACTTGTCGACCGGTATCGACGCGATCTCGGCGAACCAGGTGAGTGCCGCGTTGTTCACCAGGATGTCGACCGCACCGTACGCCGCGCGGGCTTCGGCCACCACGCGTGCGCACTCCTCGGCCGATGCAAGGTCGGCGCCGACCGCGTGCGCCGCGCCACCGGCGTCACGGATCGCTCCCGCCGTCGAATCGAGGGATCCCGCGAGCTTGCGATGATCGCCTTCGTGCAAGGTACGCGCCACGCACACCACCTGAGCGCCATTCGACGCGAGCTCGTGTGCGATGGCCGCCCCGATTCCGCGGCTCGCGCCGGTCACGATGGCGACCTTCCCGTCGAGCATGCGCCCCTCCCCCACCGAACTTCGGTCATTCAACCACCGGGGCGGTGGGTAGGCGCGCTCAAATGGTGTGGACCGAAGCCGGTGATCGAGCGACGACCACCGAGCGCACCTCAGCCGCGATGGCCGCCGGGCGACTGCGCAACGCGCGGTCGGTGTAACGCAGAGGCAACCATCCGGCGATCACCAGGGCGTTCTGCCGCAAACGGTCGCTCTCGAACACCTCTCGGCGCGCATGTATGCCGAAGCCATCTCCTTCGAGGAAGACCTTCGCGTCGCGATAGGCGAAATCGAGTCGGTAGTTGGCGCCTCCGACGTGGACGACAACCTGCCGATCGGGCAACGGCACCCCGTGACGGCCCAGTACGTTGATGACGCGCACCTCAACATGGCTCTCGAGTGCCGGTTGATCGCTCGGCAGCCGATCGAGAACGGCACGCATCGCTGCAGTCCCGGCACGACCACGCGACGCCAACGCGTCGAATCGCTCGATGAGTCGCAAACGGGTGACCCGACGTCCGGACAAGGCGCGGTGGACGAGCCCCTCGAGCTCGAATTCCGAGAGCACACCACCGAGATCGAAAAGAGTCCGCGCCACGCTGGTGCTGCGCAAACCGTCGGTTCGGGCCCGGTCAGCAGGGTCGAACAGGATCGTCCTATGGGCCACGACCGGTCCGCGATAGCGGTTCGCGCCCCGCAGGATGATCTCGGGTGTGGCGGGCACCGTGTCGAGCAGCCCGAGCAATTCGGCCGCGCTGCGATGCGACGCCACACCGCCGGTGGCCGCGAGGGCCACGGCGAGCGGAGTGCGAGCCAGCAGCGGTGTGGACGCGACGCGATACACCCCGCTCGCGGCGCGCTCCCACTCGCCGCGTACGACGAGCCCATCGATCTGGCGGTCGGTGAGGCCACACGAGCGAGCCGCAGCCCGCGAGATCACGCCGTAGTTCGTCGAGGCGATGCGTGCGATCGCCCGGTGCAGGGTGGATTCCATTCCACCATCTCACAGCGGGGGTGTGACAGTGCTCCTCCGGTCACCCCTCCAGTCGAACTTTGGTCCCTGGTCCACCGACACGGTGGTCAGATGACCAAAGTTCGAAGGAATTCAATTCCAGGGCGCGTTCTTCAGTTCGTCGCGCAAGACGTACTTCAAGATCTTGAGTGTGGCGTTGCGCGGCAGCGCATCACGCACCTCGAGTTGTTCGGGGATTTTCTGGGTCATGAGGCCCGCGTCTCGACACCATTGCGCCATCTCGACGAAGGTCAGCGCAGCCTGGCCGTCGGCGGTCTCGACAACGGCGCACACGCGCTCGCCACGCTCACGATCGACCAGACCGATCACCGCGCAGTCCTTCACCTTCGGATGGG
>JANMVY010000811.1:0-15483 GCA_031393535.1 Actinomycetes bacterium
CACCGCTTCGATGATACCGAGGTTGCCCAGCGCGTTGAAGGCCTTGAGCGGGTAGTCGTAGTACTTCCCGTCGTAATAGATGCGGCTCTTGCGCGGCCGCATCAGGAAATCTTCGGCGGGAAGGATCTCGTGCCACAACGCCTCGACCGGCTTGACCTTGGTGAAGAAGCGGTGTCCACCGATGTCGAAGCGCCAGCCGTCGCGTTCGGCAGTTCTGCTGATGCCACCGACGACGTCGTCGGCCTCGAGGATCGTGGAGGAGATGCCCGACTTGTGCAGTTGGTACGCCGCGGTGAGGCCGGCCGGGCCGGCACCGATGATGACCGGTGCAAACGACGTGGGATCAGGCGACACGTTCTCTGCCATGTGCGGGAGGAGGCCTCGTGGTTCGGTGCGCCGGGCGCGATACAAATAGGCAGAGCATCATCGCACGTCCCCGGGCAACGAGTGGCGCTCGCGCCTGGCCTAACCTGTCGCCTCGTGCCCACACCCGTTCACGGCACCCGCGACGATACGGCGGGCCGCAGCGAACCCGCGGCCGTCCTCGCACGGGCCGAGCCATTGCTTGTCGTGCTGTGCGTCTTGGTCGGAGCGGTCCTGCGATTCACGCCATCGAGTCCGCTGTGGCTCGACGAAGCGCTCACCGTCAACATCGCGTCGGCACCCCTCGGCCGCATCGGCGACCTGCTCCGCCATGACGGCCACCCTCCGCTCTACTACTACGTGTTGCACGGCTGGATCGAGCTCTTCGGCACCGGAGCGTTCGCCGTGCGGGCATTGTCGGGAACCGCCGGGCTTGCGGCGATGGCGATGACCTTCGTGGCCGCTCGTCGCTTGGGCGGTGCCCGAATGGCCCGTCTGACGGTCGCGGTACTGGCTATGTCGCCGTTTGCCATTCGCTACTCGAGCGAAGCCCGGATGTACGAGCTGGTGTCGTTGCTGGTCCTGTTCGGATGGTGGCTCGTCGATCGTGCGTTGTACTCGCCGGACAGACGCGAATTCGGCCCGGTCGATCGGCGGGTGCTCGTAGCGATCTGGCTGGTTACAGGTGCACTGGTGCTCAGCCACTACTGGGCCATCTTCTTCATCGCCGTCTGCGGGGTCGGCCTGCTGGCGGGCGCGATCCGCGCCGCGACCCCGGCGCGCCGGCGCGCGTTCGCCGAGGTGGCCGTGTCGATCGCACTCGGCGGTGTGTGGTTCGTGCCCTGGTTGTCGGCGTTTCGGTACCAGTCTTCGCACACGGGGACACCGTGGGCGGCGGCGTCTCGGCCGACGCGTGTGCTGAGCGAGAGCCTGAGCGACTGGGCAGGTGGTCTTGATCCTGAGGGGCTTCTGCTCTGCATCGTGCTCGTCGGCCTGGCCCTTCTCGGCCTGGTCGGGCGTGTGTCCGGGAGTCGCCTCGAGCTCGGCGCGATCGCGTCGGGGTGGCGACGGCGTGCTTTGTGGCTGATCGGTGCGACCCTCGGGGTGGGCGCGGTCGTGAGCCTGGCGTCGTCGGCGGGCTTCGCGGGTCGGTATAGCTCGGTGATCTTTCCGTTCTTCGTGCTGCTGGTGGGCGCGGGCATCGCGGTACTGCCGAACGCCGCGGCGCGCACAGGTGCGCTCGGCCTCGTGGCACTCCTCGGCGCAGCCTCGGTGACGCTCGCCCTCACCCGCGACCGTACGCAGGCGGGTGAGATCGCCGCAGTGCTCCAGCGCGACGCGACGGCCGGTGATCTCGTGGTCGTGTGTCCTGATCAGCTCGGCCCCGCCCTCGCCCGGCTCGTGACTCGCGACGAGGTCCACATCGTGCGTTACCCCGACCTCGCAGACCCCCGCTTCGTCGATTGGGTGGACTATGCCGCTCGGCTCGACCTGGTGTCGGTGACTGCAGTGGCGGACGAACTCTTGGCCCGAGCCGGGCCGAACGCATTGTGGCTCGCGTGGAGCGGCACGTACCGCACGGCCGGGCCGCAGTGCGATGAGCTCGCAGGGCGGCTCGTGGCGTTACGGCCCGTCTCGTCGCCGGTGGCGCATGCCGACCCGGTGAAGTTTTTCGAGTCGGCGTCGCTTATCCGGCTCGCAGCTCGCTGACCGTCGCGAGCACGTTCGTTGCGCCGACCGCTCGGCGGATGCGCACGATCTCGGTGGTGCGAATGCTCGCGAGGCGAACGCTCCAGCAGTCGATCACCTGACGGTCGGGCGCGAGCTCGAAGAAGGTCGTGAGGGGGCCCTCCTGTTCGTAGGTATCGGCACAGTCGATGTGTTCGACCGAACCGTCCTTCAGCATCACTTCAAAATTCGCCATGCGCCACCTCCGTGCAGAACCCACGCACGCATTCTCGCGGCGCGGTGTGACAGTGCCTGCAACCTACGACGACTGCCCTGTGACGAGGAAGTGGGTGACGTTCGGGAAATCTGCCAATTTCGGGGGAAATCGCGGCTGTTCCTGGGGATTGCCCCCGCCACCTTGCGATGCCTGCCATGCTGAGCACATGGACACGCCGATCCCCAACGATCTCGTCTTCGTGTGTCCGAGGTGCGCCGAGCCGGTCGTTGCGCGTTTCTACGGTCCGTGTGAGCCCTGCCGTGACGCGCTGCGCGTCACCTACGCGGCCGAGGCACGCGACGTCATCGTCGACGAGTACATCCCGAAGATGAACGTCACGCCGAACGCCGTCGCGTCCAAGGACTGAGACCCCGTTCCACGCGCGAGACACGAGATCGTAGGCACCGGTGGGAACACGATTCGTCGATATTTGTCGACGTTGTCGAGTGCGGTGTCCCCGTACCTACTCGAGCGGTTGTAGGCGAAGAACGCACGTCGCAAATTGTCGGCCGTGCGCAACGAACGACCCGCCGCACACAGGTATGCCGCGGCGGTGAGCGCCGAGTCGTAGATGCTCTGGGGATCCGCGACGGTGTCGCCGTTGCCATCGCGACGGAAAGCGAGCCACGTCGACGGGATGAACTGCATCGGGCCGACGGCTCGATCGAGATCGGGATCGCCGTCCACTCGACCATTGTCGGTGTCGGGCACAAGCGCCGTGCCGTTGTCCCCGGTGAGGGCGATGCCGATGATCGCAACGGTGGTGCGTCCGTCCGCGCGGAGTGACGCACCATTGACGGAGCCGTGGTTGCTCTCGATGCGACCGAGCGCAGCGATCATCTGCCATTGCACGCCGCACTGTGGCTTCTCGGAGGCGAGTCTTGCCGCGGCACGAACGTATGCGTCGAGCGCGACGAGCGGAAGGTCGCTGCCGACGACGAGCGAGCTCATTCGTACGTCGCGCAAGGCCTGTTCGATCGAGGGCAGTCGCGCGGTGAGCGCGATGTCGCGGGCCGTACTCTCCTCGATGGCCGAGCGTGCATCGAAGGCACGATCGGCGAGGCTGCCGAGCTCCGCGGTGAGGTCCTCGATGTCGTGTTGCAGACGTGCAGTGGTGGAACGCAACGCAAGCCGTCGTGCAAGTTGATCTTTGCCCACCTCTCGCTCGAGCGTCTGCACGTACAGGGTGTCGGTGACGTCGCCGACGTCGAACATCGCGGCGGCCTGTCCGATCGGACCGCCCCGGGTGTAGCTCGACACGATCAGTTGGGCCAACGCGATGTCGAGCCCGCCGAGGTCGTGGACGACACCGCGTAGTAGCGCCCGACGATCATCGAGCGCGGCGCGACCGGCGATGCGCGACGCCCCGAGGTCGGCCAGGAGCAACGTGTTGCGCGCTGCGGTGCGACGAGCATCCGCGAGGTCGCGGCGCGCACTCGTCCAATCGTCATATGCGGCGGCATAGACCTCGCCGGCAACCTCGAATCCCCTCAGGGCTGGAGTCAGTCGGTCGTCGGGCAGCAATGCCCCGAGCGGTACCGAGCCCGACTGGCTTGCATCTCCGGCACCGATGCCCTCGCCGGCGGCCTCCGCCGTAATCGACCCGACGACGAGGAGGATTGCCGCAGCAACGCTGCGGTGCAGTCGCGCGCCCGAGCGCCTTGATGTGTGTCGCGTGATGCCCATGGTGTCATGGCGGATCCCGCCGTCGCGCAGGCTACCCGCGGGGCCCACACCCCGAACGCGCGGTCGAGTGGAGATCGACCGCCCATTGGGCAACGATGAGCACATGGAAGCCACACAGGTCGATTTCCGCGCCGTCGAGGCCATCGTGGGCGCCGCCAACGTGTTGCGCGACCCAGACCTCATCGCAGGCTTCGCCATCGACTGGACACGCCGGGTTCAGGGTGCACCTGCCGCGGTGGTGCGACCACGCTCGACGGCCGAGGTCGCCGCGGTGCTCAAGTGGGCGTACGAGAAGGTGATCGCCATCGTGCCCCAAGGTGGCAACACCGGGCTCGTAGGAGGTGCTATCGCGAGCCGGGGCCAGGTGTGCATGCAGCTCACGCGCCTCGACACGATCGAGCCGGTCGATGTGGTGTCCGGTCAAGTCACCGTAGGCGCCGGCGTCACGCTCGACGCGTTGCAACGCGCCGCTCGCGACGCAGGTTTGCGCTTTGGGGTTGACCTAGCGGCGCGCACCGCGGCCACGGTCGGCGGCATGGTAGCGACGAATGCCGGCGGCCTGCATGTCATCCGGCACGGTCCGATGCGTGCACAGGTGGTGGGTGTCGAGGCGGTGCGGGCCGATGGTGCGGTGATCGGCGACCTTCGTGGGTTGGTCAAGGACAACACGGGCTATCACCTCCCCAGCCTGCTGTGTGGCAGCGAGGGAACGCTCGCAGTCATCACCCGTGTTCGCGTTCGACTCGTCGCACCCGACGCCGACTGTGTCGTCGCGTTGTTCGCGTTCGCCGATGTCGATCGCGCCGTGCGGGCAGCCGCCGCGCTTCGCCGCGCGCTCGCCGACATCAGCGCAATCGAGCTCATGTGTGCCGACGGCATTGCACTCGTGTGCGACGTGTTCGGTCTCGGTTTGCCGTTCGATCCGCCGACACCCGTCGTGCTTCTCGTCGAAGCGGGCGGCTCGGAAGGGATCCTCCAACGTTTCGCGGTCGCCGCCGACGCACTCGATGATGTGCTCGACGTGAAGGTTGCCGACGATCCGGTCCGCATGGCCGCGCTGTGGCAGTACCGCGAACGCCACACCGAAGCGATCGCCACGAGAGGGCCGACCCACAAGCTCGATGTCACGTTGCCGCTCGGAGTGCTCGCCGCGTTCATCGAGGATGTTCGGGCTCTCGTCCATCGTGCACGTCCGACGGCGGCCATCTGGCTCTTCGGCCACGCAGGCGACGGGAACGTGCACGTCAACGTCACGGGTGTGGCACCCGACGACGACCCTCTCGACGCACTCGTGTTCGAGCTCGTCGCACGCTGGGGCGGAAGCATCAGTGCCGAGCACGGCATCGGCCGCACCAAGCGCGCGTACCTCCACCTCAACCGCACACCCGCCGAGATCAGCACGATGCGTGCGATCAAGCGGGCCTTCGACGAACGCGGAATCCTCAACCCGGACGTTCTCCTACCCTGACCCTCGCGTCGCGAGACTTTCAACGGTCAGGCCTCGTACCAGGAACCGCGTTCGCGCAAGACGCTGCGGAGCACGTCGGGCTGGTCGGACATGAGGCCGTCGACGCCGAGGTCGAGCAACCGGTGCATCTCGGTCGGTTCGTCGATGGTCCAGACATGGACCGGTAGCCCCCGCGCGTGCGCAGCCCGCACGAACCTCGCGTCGACAAGGTTCAACCCGCCGGCACGCGTCGGAACCTGCACGCATCCCATGATCGGCATACGCACGGGCAGGCCCATCGACGCGAGCCGCAGTCGCGCTATGCAGCGCGGGCCGCCCGAAGTGCACAGCGTTTCACCGAGGAGTTGACGGGCGCGGCGAATACGTCGATCGGAGAACGAACCGATGCACACGCGCTCGACCGCACCGGCGCGCGCGAGCAGACGGGCCAGTGGCTCGACCACTGCATCACTTTTCGGGTCGATGTTCACGCGTTGGTGCGGAAAGGTGGCCAACAGCTCGTCGAGCAGGACCACCGTCCCGGTGCCCCCGACTCGAGCGTCGCGGATCTCGGTGAGCGTGTGCTCGTCGACACGCCCGTCGAGGTCGGTGATCCGATCGAATCGCTCGTCGTGAAACGCGATCACGTGGCCGTCGCGCGACAGGTGAACATCTGTCTCGAGATAGCGATAGCCGAGCGACACCGCATGGGCGAACGCATCCATGGTGTTCTCGGGATGCACACCCGCCCCGCCGCGATGCGCTATCGCGATCGGACCTGGGTGATCGAGGAAGGCGTGTCGAACCATCGGTGCGACGGTAGCAACCTCCGCACGTGCGCCCGAGCCACTACCGTGATCGCCATGGAGCTGGCTCACCGATTCGCCGAGATCGTTCGGCGTCCCGAGCCATACGACCACCTCGGCGAAGGCGCCCTCGTGATCGCCGCGTGCGCGCAGCCCACGTTGTCGATCGAGTCGGAGCTCGCCCGGCTCGATGCGCTCGCCGCTGAGGTCCGCGGCGGCACGCTCACGGAACTCCTGCAATACCTCTTTCGCGACCTCGGCTTTTCGGGGAACACGGTCGACTACTACGACCCAGGGAACTCCTTTCTCAACGTGGTCGTCGACCGCCGCACGGGTATTCCGATCTCTCTGGCCGTACTCCTCATCGAGGTGGGGCGCCGAGCCGGTGTGCCACTCCTCGGGGTCGGTATGCCAGGGCACTTCCTCGTTCGCGACCTGGCCGACCATGACGTGTTCATCGACTCGTTCGCCGGGGGGCGAACCATGGCTCCGGCCGCATGTCGCCACCTGTTCCATCAGATCCACGGCACGCTCGTACCGTTTCACGAGCACTTCCTCGAGCCGGTCGGACGCGACCTGATCCTGCGGCGAATGCTCGCGAACCTACGCAACGTCTACGGTGGTCGCGGTGACACCAAGTCTCTTCTCTGGGTGGTCGAACTCAATGCGCAGTTCGCCGATTCGAGCGTCGCCGAGCACCGCGAGTTGGCCAATGTGCTCAGCGCGCGAGGTGCGTTCGGCCGCGCGGCCGATGCGTACGACCACACTGCTGATCTCGCAGATGCACTCGGCCTGAGCTCGTCGACCGATCGTGCCAGTTCGGCCGCGCTGCGTGCTCGCCTCAACTGACGTGCATCCTTCGGAGACCACGTGATCGATCGCACCATCAAACGCAGCCTTGGCCAGATGATGAAGGGTGTCGAGATCGTCAGCGCGACCCATGGCGGTGTGACGCGCGCGTACTGCTCGCATTGGGTCTCGCAGGTCTCGTTCGACGAACCCATCGTGCTCGCGTCCGTATCACCCAAGCACGACACGCACCCGCTGCTCGTGGCGTCGGGTCGATTCGCGGTCTCGATCCTCGCGGCCGACCAGGTGGACATCGGGCAGTACTTCTCGTACCCAGGCCGTAGGTTCCATCACTTCGCAGCCGAATACCTGTCCGACGTAGACGGTTGGGCAGTCGTGCCGAACGCGATCGCGTGGCTCGGCTGTGAGATCGTCGATCGCGTCACGGGCCAATTCGACCACGATCTGTTCTTCGCACGGGTCATCGTCACCGGCGAAGGCCGGCTCCGCGAGCCACCGCTGCTCTACTCGTCGCGTCTCGGCTGGCGCGGCGCGGGCGAGTCGGCGCGTGAGCCGGGCCAGTCGGTACGTGATCGTCTGCTCGAGCGTCTCGCGATGCTCGGCATCGATGATGTCGATGCAATCGACGGCCTCGACGATGACTGAGCGCACGCCGGCGAGGGTCAGGCTCCGCGGATCGCCACGTACGGACCAGTAGCGTGAATCACATGCAACGCCGCACAAAGATCGTCGCGTCCATCGGGCCGGCTTCCGATGACGAGGCGACGCTTCGGGCCATGATCCGCGCGGGAATGGACGTCGCGCGGCTCAATCTGAGCCACGGAACCATCGACGACTCACTCGTTCGCTATCACCGGATCCGCGCTCTGGCACGCGACGAGGGTCGCCACATCGGCATCATCGCGGACCTTCCCGGGCCGAAGGTCCGTGCCGCGAGTTTCGGCGATGCCGGCGTCGCGCTCCCCACGGGCGGCGTCGTGCAACTCACCACCGGGAACACCAAGAGCACAGGCGAAGTCATCGAGGTCGATTACCCGTCGCTCCTCAGCGACATTCAGGTGAGCGACCGCCTCGTGCTCGGCGACGGCAAGATCGTGCTGACCGTCACCGAGAAGAGCCCCGACAAGTTGCTTGCGTCGATAACCGCGGGTGGCATCGCACGGGGTCGGCCGGGGGTCCACATCCCCTCCGACCGCCTCAGCATGGCCACCCCGACACGGGCCGACTTCATTGCGCTCGACGCCTTCGTCGACGTGGGGGTCGACATGGTGGCCCTGTCGTTCGTCCGTTCGGCCCACGATGTCCGCCGCGTCGGCACGGAGCCTTACCCACGTGGGCCATTGCTCATCTCCAAGATTGAGACCCGTGCTGCGGTCGAGAACCTAACCGGCATCATCGAGGCTTCCGGCGCGATCATGGTGGCGCGTGGTGACCTCGGCAACGAATGCACCATTGAAGACCTGCCACACCTCCAGAAGAAGATCATTCGTGAATGCATCGCGGTCGGCCGACCCGTCATCACCGCGACCCAGATGCTCGAATCGATGATCGAGTCGCCTCAGCCGACACGCGCCGAGGCCTCCGACGTCGCGAACGCCGTATGGGACGGCTCGTCCGCGTTGATGCTCTCTGCGGAGACCGCCGTCGGTGTCGACCCCGTCAACGTGATCCGTACGATGGCGCGCATCGCCCGTCGCGCGGACGAAGAGTTCGACTACGTCGGCTGGGCCGCCAACCTCGCGAAGCTGCGCATGACCCGCAGCGACGTGTCCGCGCACAGCGTGACCGACGCAATGACCATGGCCGCATGGCGCGCCGCGTCTGAGCTCGGTCTCAACACGATCGTGTGCATATCCGGCTCCGGCTTCACCGTGCGATCGATGGCTCGCTTTCGACCCTCGGCACGCATTCTGGGTTTTAGTCACAACGCGCGCACCGTCGAACAGCTCACGTTGTCATGGGGCACGACGCCCATCCAACTCGACAAGGAAGGCACGAACGAAGAGATGGTGCGTCGCGCTCTCGACCTCGCGCGCGATGCCGGTCATGTCCGCAGCGGTGAGCTCGTTGCCGTACTGGCAGGTACAAGCATCTCGGCGAGATCGACCAACGTGTTGCGGCTCGAGTACGTGCCCTAGCCGTTCATTTCGCCTTGGCGGTACACCCCAGCCCGGTACTGGGCAACGTGTCCTGCGGAATCGTGATGTGCACACCGAGCACACGACACTCGCATGTCTTCGCGCAATCGCCAAGATCGGCCCGGTAGTACCACGAGCCGAACGCGACGAGCGCGAGCAGCGCGGTGAATGACAGCTTCATCATCACCTTCTGGACGAATCGCAACACCAGAACCATGAGCACGATCGCCGCGATGCCAACCATCAGCGCGAGGGTGCGGACGTTGTCGGGCGTGAAGGAATCAGGCAGCGTAAGGCCGAGCACGCCTGGAGCCTAGACGTCGCACCGCTAGCATCTCGGTCATGTCCGACCAGCGCCCGGTGAACCTCACGACCTCAGGCCCACCCGAAACAGTGCTCGATGCTGAGCCCGCTGCCGCGCTCGCCGCGCTCGCCGCAGCGTTGGCCATGCCCCTCGACTCCCGACGCGATGCGGTGGCTGCGGTCGCCGCGCGTTGGCCCCGCATGCTCGCGGCGTGGGCTGCGGTTGGTGAACTCGGACGCGACACCATTGAGCGCTATGGCGCCTACCGAGTCGGCTATCACCGGGGCCTCGACCGTCTGCGGGCCAACGGTTGGCGCGGCTCGGGCTACGTTCGCTGGAAGCACGACGAGAACCGCGGTTTCCTACGCGCGCTCGCGGGGCTCCAACGCGAGGCCCAGAGCATTGCCGAGTACGACGAAGCCGAGCGATGCGCGTTGTTCTTGCGCCAGCTCGACCCATCGTGGCCGCCGGTCGACCTCCTGCCCGGTGCTGCCAGCTGAGCTGCGCGTCGCCGGCGCGGTGCTCTGCGGGGGCGCGTCGCGGCGAATGGGTACCGACAAGGCGTTGCTCGAGATCGACGGCGTCGCACTCGCCCAGCGCGTGCACGCGGCGCTCGTCACGGCGCGATGCGCGCCGGTGTGGGCCATCGGTGGCGACGCGGCGCGGTTGCGCCTGCTCGGCCTGCACGTCGTTGCCGATCGGTTTCCGGGCGAAGGCCCCCTGGGCGCGCTGGTCACCGCGCTCGCTGCGCTCGGTTCCGAGGCCGACGTGGTGGTGGTGTTGGCCTGCGACCTACCCGACGCCGACCCGCGGGCGATCAGCGCCCTGTGTGCGCCGTTCACCGCGCCCGGTGGTGACTTGGTCGACGTCGTGCTGCCGCGGAGCAACATGCGTCGCCACATGCACCACGCCGCGTGGCGGGTGACGTCGCTCCCGTTGCTCGTCGCCGCGTTCGACGCGGGCGAGCGCGCCCCGCGGCGGGCGCTCGGACTCCTTCGGGTACATGAGCTGGCCGTCGGGGGGGCGTTCGATCCCGCCTGGCTCGTCGACGTCGACGAGCCGGGCGATCTCCGTGCACGGCGGGCGAGGTCACCGGGGACGTGACCGACCGCGGCCACCCGACCACTGCCCGGGGTCGACCTCAGGCGCGCGCCACAGCGGTAGTCTGCCTCTGAGGATGCAGGAGGAATGCGGGTGGACGTTCCCGAGATCGACGTCGAGGAGCTCGCGACCCTACGCCAGCAGGGCGCACTGGTCTTCGATGTCCGCGAGCCCGACGAGTACCACGATGCGCATGTTCCCGGAGCCGTCCCGATTCCCCTGGGCGCGGTGCCTGACGAAGTCGGTCGTTTCCCGATCGGCGAGCCGGTGTACATGATCTGCGCCGTTGGGGGCCGCAGCCGCAAGGCCAGCGAGTTTCTCCGCGCGCACGGCGTCGACGCGGTCAACGTGGCCGGCGGTACCCGGGCATGGCTCGCTGCCGGGCATGCCTTCGCCACCGGCCCCGACGCAGGCTGATCGCTCTCGTGGCCGATCACCGCATCATCACCAGTGCCCCCGCGCTCGACGACCTGGTCGCAGAACTAGTCGACCAGCCCCGCTACGCGGTCGACACCGAATTTCACCGCGAACGCACCTATTACCCCAAGGTTGCGCTCGTGCAGATCGCGTGGCAGGACGGCATCGCGCTTATCGACCCGCTCGCGATCTCGCTGCAGCCGCTCGCCAAGGTGCTGGCCGGCGACGGACTCGCGATCATGCACGCCGCCACCCAAGATCTCGAGGTGCTCGACCTCGCGTGCGAGACACTCCCCACACGGTTGTTCGACACCCAGCTTGCGGCAGGGTTCCTCGGCTTGTCCACACCCTCGCTCGCGGCACTCGCCGACCGCGAGCTGCACATCCGCCTGCCGAAAGGCGACCGCCTCACCGACTGGCTCGCCCGACCGCTGCGCGCCGAGCAGCTCGACTATGCAGCGGCCGACGTCGCACATCTGCTCGAGCTGCATGATCGTATTACGGCGCAACTCTCGACGCTCGGCCGTCTCGAATGGGCCGAGGACGAATGTGAGGAACTGCGGGCGAAGGGTCGCCCCCAACGCGACCCCGAAGACGCCTGGCGCCGCATCAAAGAGGTCCGCCAACTGCGAGGGAACGCGCGGGCGGTCGGGCGCCGAGTGGCCGCGTGGCGCGAGGAGCGGGCAATGAATCTCGATCTCCCGGTGCGTTTCGTGCTGGCCGACCTCGCGATCGTCGCGATCGCCCAACGTGCGCCGAAGACCACTGACGACCTCAAGAGCCTGCGGGGGCTCGACGTGCGCCAACTGGGTGCGACACAGGCCGAGGCGCTACTAGAGGTGGTGCGCGAAGCGGTGGCGAACCCGCCGACCGACGAGGCCGCACCGCCGCCGACCGAAGTACCGCGTGACCTTCGCCCGGCGGTCACCCTGGTATCGGCATTCGTGGGTCAACTCGCCAACGACTACGACCTCGACTCGAGCCTGCTCGGGACACGAGCCGACATCGATGCCCTCTTGCGGGGCGACGACACCAGCCGCCTCGCCACCGGATGGCGCGCCGAACTCGTCGGCGACACGGTGAAGCGCCTGGTCGCCGGCGAGATCGCGTTGGCGTTCGACGCCGGGCGCGGTTTGGTCGTCGAGCCCCGCCGTGGGGCGGAAAGCAGCGAAAATGGTCCATCTGGAAGGGCGTGACGCAACGCGACGTTCGGCTACACTCGGCACGCCGTCGAGATATCACTACCGGGAGAGCTGCCCGTGAAGAAGGGTCGACACCGGCGCTTCGAAGAGGCGCGGGCCATGAAGCGGTCCCAAGATGTCGACTTCGATGCGTTGCTCGACAGCTTGAACACCGACACCACCGACCACAAGCCTGAGCATGAGGCGTGGTCCGACCTCGACGACGACGAAGCGACCGACGACGCCGACTGAACCTCCAGGCTGGTGCATCCGCGGCCCGCCCGAGTTCAGCGACGATCGACAGGTTACGAGCGTTGCCCACCAGGCTGGGCGCCGAGCGCGTCGCGTGCCGATCGCACCGCGTGGTCCACTGCGGCTCGCACATCGCGGTAGGTCCGGATCACGGCAACGGTCCGGCCGGCCCCGCGGACGCGGAGCTCGTCCTCGGTGTGGTCGTCGTCCGCAGGTGCACCGGGTCTTTCGGCCACGTCGACCAGCACGTGCCCGACCAGGATCCCGTGAAGCTGCTCCTCGCCCATGCGATGGCGTGCGTGCACGTAGGTGATCGGTCCTGCGAGGAGCGCCGCTCCCTCGACCCGGAACGGAGGCACCGCAAGCCCTCGGGCCTCGAGCTCTTGGACGATCGCGAGCAGCACCCAGTGCTGGAGTCGGGTTCGACGATCACACAATGTCACCAGGTCGGCGGGCCCGAGCGGTTCCGCCGCTACCTCGGCCAACGCGAGCGCCGGCATGTACCGGGCGCGTGACTTTCCGGCGCGAACTCGTTTCAGGTCGCGGGCATCGAGCGGTTCCGCACTCACCCGTGACAATGACGGGTGCTCGACCCAATTGTGTGCGGCTCGGCTCACGAGCCGGGCGTGGTGCACCCGAGGATCGTCACGCCAGCCGGCTGGCGCACGGTCCAACGCCGGGCCCACCGCGGCGAGCCGGCGTAGCGCATGCACCAATGCGCGGTTCGCGGGCGTGTCGTACTCGCGCTGCGGCGCTGCGCACACGTAGAGGTTCTCGTCGCCGAGGCTCGACGCGCGTGCTGACATGGTCTCGCTCCACAGCACCGGGCCGCGTATCTCGCCGCGCGACCGAATCGTTTGGCTGCCCACCGACGTCGACAGCGAACGAATGAGGGCGGGCATCGCCGCGAGCAGCGCCATTGCTTCGGGCGACGAGCACAGTTTCACTGCGCCAAGAGCTTCGACCACCGCGGGGCGAATACCCATGAACGCATCGACGAGCTCAGTGAGCTCGAACGGTCGCGCGAGGCGGCGCCAGATGCCCGCCGTCGCGTCGGCTCCGGTGTACCGCGGCCCGCGCCGGTGATCCATGTCAGACCGCGAACTCGATCCGCAGAACCTCGCCGATGGTGCGTTGCAACTCGAGTTGCTCCGCGGGATCAAGATGCTCCGCGACGAGGCGGTAGAGCGTCATGGCCCGACGCTCGTCGACGCCTTCGAACTGCGGGAGGAAGTACGCATAGAACACTTCGTATCGCACACGCGACTCGGAGACGCCGTCGCGCATGCGCCGCGCCGCGTACTTCGACGCGTCGAGGAACACCGCCGGGCCGAGATCGTTCAGCTTGCGCAGCGCCAGCAGCTTTTCGACGATCGCGCCACCGGGTCGGTCGAGGAGCTTGCGATACTTCTCCTCACTCGGGGTTCCGACTTCGATGAACGCGAATCGTCGCATGAGCGCGTAGGACATCTCGAACAGCAGGTTCTTGTCGTAGACGTTCATCGTGGCGATGATGCGCCAGCTCGCGGGGACGCGGATCGGGTCGGTGTCCTCGGGCGGATCCACGCCAGCCGGTACGAGCGACAAGGGGCGCGACTGGCCCTTGCGCTTGTAGGGGAGCACGACCGCCGAACCCGACAAGACCGTGAACAGTTGGCCGAATGCCCGGTCGAAGTTCGAACGGTTGAGCTCGTCGATCACGAGCCACCGCCCGCTCTCGATGGCTTCGACGAACAGGCCGGGCCGGAAGATCAATCCGTCCGGTGTGGGCTGGAGGCCGCCGATCGTCTCGAAGGTCGTCCATTCGGTGGTTGCCGTGGTGGGCAAGTAGCCGGTGCAGAACATTGCAGCTCGCGCCACCTCGGCTGCCAGGTACGCGAGCGTCGTCTTTCCAGTACCCGGCGGACCGGTGAGGATCACGTGTTTGCCGGCGTCGATGGCCGCGACGAGCTGATCGACCACATGGTCGGGGAATTCCATACCGGCGTTCTGGCAGACCGCGGCGAGTTCGGCGCGCGTGAAATCACCCACCTTCACGGTGTCGGCCGCGCACCTGCCACCTTGAGCACGTGTTCCTGAAATGGTTCGCCGGCCTGCGTGGCCGTTCCTGCACGCGTGGTCAGGGTCGGCGACCGACACGAACCGCCGGATGGGGGAGGAACGTCTCGCTGCGTTTCGGCTTGGCCCGCACGTAGCGCACCACGTTGTTGTACATCGCTGCGCCGACCAACTCGGTGATCTCGTCCTTCAGCGTCTGCCACACCGGCTTTCGCGCGCGGAACGCGAGCCGATCGTCGGTGCACCACCAATGGAACTCGGGCCCGCCTTCGCCCCAGTCGCGACGCTTCCACTCCCGGACCGTAGATGTTACGTGGTCATATGAATCGGTCTCGTCGATACGTCGCAGCGGAAGCTGCCAGCAAACCTCCGGCTTCCAGTCGAGCGGCCGCTCATCGGCCTCGAGCGCGGCACGATGGAGTGCACATCCGGCACCGCCCGGGAACCCCGGTCGGTTGAGGAACACGCACGCTTCGTCGATCAGGCGCGTGACATGCACCCCGTCTTCGTTGCGGGCGGTGAGCCGGCGCGGACTGATGCGGTCGAACATCTGCCACTGCTCGGGCGTGAGGCGCGCCGCGCGCTCTTTGAGGTTCGCGAGGTCGGCGTCGTCGACCATGTGGGCACCGTGCGAGCAGCAGCCCTGCGACAGTTCAGTGGTGTCGACGTCGTGCACACCTTTGCAGCCCCGGCCGAAGATGCACGACCAACCGCTGGTGAGGAACGTGACGTCAAAAACCCATGTCCGGTCGGCGACGGGGTCCTCGAAGCTGATCAGCTCGTGCATGTCCTCCGGACGGATGCGGTCGTTCTCGGCTTCAGTCACCCTCCGAACGTAGCGGGGCTGTGTCAATGGCGTGGCCGGGCCCGCCGCAAGTCGATTCCGGCGCCGTGGCCGAATGCGAAAGCGAGGAGCCTGCGACGAGTGAAGCCATGAGCGCCCAGCGAGGCGCACACGGCGGGTGGCGAAGCGAG
>JANMVY010000847.1:0-7495 GCA_031393535.1 Actinomycetes bacterium
AGGGGAACCAGGGTTAAAAGTCGCCCCTGCGAGACGTTCGTACACGCGCTGAGTCCGGCCTTCGCGCGCAGTCGACAGTCGCCGAGTGGACACCACCTGATAGCCGCCGTCACTGCAGCTATGAACCGGCGTCCGTAGTCGTCCGGTGCCGTCCCTCGGTGCTTCTCGTTGCCTTCGACCTGCGGCTTTGTGTCCGGCGTGTCGTCGTCCGGCGACGTCCGTTTCAGCGGCATGACGCGAAAGGGTCGTGGGTTCGAATCCCTCACCGCCCACTCGAGAACCCGCAGGTCAGGACTTATACGGTCCTGGTTTGCGTCTGATGTTCGGCCCGTTTCAAACGGCTACTTCAGCAAAACGTCAGCGATCCCGTGTGCGGTTCCGGTTCATGGTTGACGTTGTGGCTCCGGCGGGTGGGCGACAGTTTCGGGACGCGACTCCGGTAGCTGAGCTGGGGTGGGGACACGGCACCTTTCGCCCGGGCGATGACCTTTTCGTCTCACCGTGCCGGCCATCGTTGACGGCGCGTTCGACTCAGTGCCGGGTCCAGGGGTTGTCGATCGTGATCCCGGTGTCAGCGAAGTCATCAACGTTGCGGGTCGCGAGCACGGCACCATGGCTTCGACACGTGGCGGCGATCTGGGCGTCGGCCATGTTGATCGGCCGTCCCGTCCGCTCGCGCCGAACGACGATGTCCGCGAAGTGCGCCGCTGCCGTCTCGTCGAACGGCAACATGCGGCGATCGAAGTCGTCGGTCAGCATCTCGTCGATCCGTTCGGCCAGGTCGGCCTTGCGCTTGCCGTCAGGGAGCCGGGCGATGCCGTAGAGCAACTCGGCAACCGTGATCGCCGTGAGGTAGACGTCCGTCGCGACTTGCCCATCGACCCAGTCGACAACAAGATCTGACGGCGCAGCGCGCATGAGCTCGGACACCACGTTGGTGTCCAGGACGATCATGGCAGCGTGGCCGATCGCGGCGGGTCGGTCCGGGCCGGCAACTGCAACTCGGCTCCACCAATCGTCGCGAACCGTTGCCGGACTCGACTACCGAGCCGATCGGCCACCGCCGGCCCGGCCAACACGTCGCGCAAGATCTCGCGAACCTCGGCCTCCATCGATCGCCCATGACGAGCCGCCCGCACCCGCAGGCTCGCACGCAGCTCCTCATCAAGATCACGAATGGTCAACGTCGCCACATCGCCTCCTCAATCACGAACCAGCATTGAAAGCAATGCTAGCATCTGGGTTGCCCGCCGCGACCATCGAAGCGGTGCAACAGCTCGCTGCTCCAGCCGACGGAACCTGGTTCGTTCCTTCACGACGTTCGACCCCGACGTCGCGTCGGCATCGGGCGCCAATGTGGCTCGTGTCGATGCGCTGTTGATGCTGCTGCTCAGCCTCGCGATCCTCACCAGCATGAAGGTGCTCGGCGTCACGCTTATCTCTGCCGCGCTCGTCATTCCGCCGACCATTGCGCGCATGATCACGAATCGGTTCTCGCAGATGCTTTGAATCGCAACCGGCATCGCCGGGCTTGCCCGACTCGTCGGCGTGTACCTCAGCTATCACCTCGACGTGCGATCGCTTCGCTGAATCGCGTCAGCTGCCCGGCGATTCACGAGGTGACCGCGGCGTGGCTCGCCGAGGCCGAGGCGGTCCGGCTCGTCGACGCGCTCGGAGCGACGCCGATCCGGTGAACGAATACTCATCCGATCAAGTCGACTAGGGGGCACGCGGCTGGACGTGTCCCTAGTCGTGGTCCGGTGACGTCATCCCGACAAACACCACCGCCGTACGGGTCGCTCGAGGCAACGATGCGCTCTGAGCTGGGACGAGTTTCGTAAAATAGTACAGTGGTGTACTGTTCAATTGCGAAACATGACTTATATAGTCGGGAATCGGTAGCGTCCCGTCTGTCACGACCGGCCGTTGCCATCACTCAACGGAACCGGTGGAGAAAGACAGACTGATGGGCAGGAGAGGCAAGCTGCTGGTCGCAATAGCGCTACTCGGTGCGGTGCTGCTGGGCGCGTGCGGAAACGACGACGGCTCGGGCGCGGCGAGCAACAAGTCGGCCAAGGCCAGCGGCGCGAACAACCCCAAGGTCAAACTCAGCCTCGTGGGCTTCGCCGTGTCGCAGGCCGCGAACAATGCGGCGCAGACTGAGTTCGCGAAGACCCCCGAGGGCAAGAACACGACCTGGACCGACTCGTACGGGGCATCGGGCGACCAGAGTCGCGCGGTCGCGGGCGGTCTCAAGGCCGACTACGTGCACTACTCGCTCGAGGGCGACGTCACCCGGCTCGTCACGGCGGGCCTGGTCGCCGACGACTGGAACAAGGGCACCACCAAGGGCATCGTGACGCGCTCGGTGGTGGTGATCGTCACCCGCAAGGGCAACCCCAAGAAGATCACCACGTGGGCCGACCTGGCGAAGCCCGGCATCAGCATCGTGACGCCCAATCCGAGCTCGTCGGGCTCGGCGCGCTGGAACATCCTGGCGGCGTACGGCAGCGTGCTCGCCAACGGCGGCACGGAGAACAAGGCGGCCGAGTACCTGCGCGGCTTCTTCAAAAACGTGGCATCGCTGCCCGGCAGTGGCCGCGACGCCACCACGGCGTTCCTCTCCGGCACCGGCGACGTGTTGATCTCCTACGAGAACGAAGCGATCCTCGCTCGCCAGGAAGGTCAGGATCTCGACTACCTCGTGCCCGACACCACGCTCCTCATCGAGAACCCGGGGGCGGTCACGAAGGCGGCCGACCCGAGTGCGACCAAGTGGCTCGAGTTCGTGTTGAGCAAGGCCGGCCAGACCGAGTTCGTGAAGAAGGGCTTCCGTCCGGTCATCGAGCTCACCGGCGTGAAGGTCGACAAGGCCAACGACTCGGCGAACCCGTTCCCTGCACCGTCGACGAAGCTGCAGACCATCGCCACCGACTTCGGAGGCTGGTCTGCGGTCAACACCAAGTTCTTCGATGCCACAAACGGCATCGTGACGAAGATCCAGAAGGAGTCCGGAAAGTCGTGACGGCAGCCGTGGCCGCATCCGACGACGCACCCGAGACCCGGCCGGCCCGCACGCGCCTGCCGGCCCGCGTCGGTGGGCAGCTCACCGCGACCTCTGGCCTCGGCCTAGGCGTCTCGCTCCTGTGGTTCAGTCTGCTCGTGCTGATCCCGGTCGCCGCAGTCCTCGCCAAAACGTCTACCGGGGGCTGGGGCGGCTTCTGGGACACCATCACCGAATCGCAGACTCGCTCCGCGCTGCGCCTCACCATCACCCAGGCGTTCTTGGTCACGCTGCTGAACGTCTTCATGGGCACGTTGATCGCGTGGGTGCTCGTGCGTGACCAGTTCTTCGGCAAACGCGCCCTCGAGGTGGTGATCGACATCCCCTTCGCGATGCCCACAATCGTCGCCGGGCTGGTGCTGTTGTCGCTATACGGGCCGAGAAGCCCTATCGACCTGAACGTGGCCAACACACAGCGAGCGGTGTTCCTGGCGCTCGCATTCGTGAGCCTGCCGTTCGTCGTGCGCACCGTGCAGCCGGTGCTCGAGCAGCTCGACCTCGATGTGGAAGAAGCGGCCGCGTCGCTCGGCGCGAGCCGCTTCACGATCTTCCGGCGCATCGTGCTGCCTTCGCTCCTGCCCGCGATCACCGCCGGCGCGGCGCTGTCGTTCGCCCGGGGCATCAGCGAGTACGGGTCGCTCGTGCTGCTGTCGGGCAACCTCGCCAACCGCACCGAGGTAGCGTCGGTGCGCATCCTGGCGTTCATCGAGGGCGACAACCTGGCGAAGGCGTCGTCGGTGGCCACGGTGCTGCTCGTCGTGTCGCTCGCCGTGATCGTGCTCCTCGACGTGCTCCAGCGGTTGGCGGTGCGCCGTGGCTAGCGGTCGGCACGCCGGTCGGCGCCGCGGCCCGCTTACCTACGTCCGCAGGTTCGTGGCCATCGCCTACCTGTCGCTGCTCGTGGTGTGGCCGGTGTCGCTCGTCGTGCAGCGGACCTTCGCCGACGGTCTCACGTCGTTGCGCAAGGTCTTCAACGACCCCGTCGCCACGCACGCGTTGAAGCTCACGGTGATGGTCTCGATCATCGCCGTGCTCTGCAACCTCGTGTTCGGCGTCGGCATGTCGTTGCTGCTCGTGCGCTACCGGTTCCCCGGCCGGCGTCTGCTCAGCGCACTCGTCGACCTGCCGCTGTCGGTCTCGCCCATCGTGGTCGGCCTGGCGCTCGTGCTCGTCTACAACCCGCGCACGGGTTGGTTCGGCCCCACCCTCGACGACGCCGGCATCCAGGTGCTGTTCGCCAACCCGGCGATCGTGATGGCTACCGTGTTCGTGTCGCTGCCGCTCGTGGTGCGCGAGGTGGTGCCCGTGCTGGAGGAGATCGGGACAGAGCAGGAGCAGGCGGCCTCGAGCCTTGGAGCGAGCCCGTGGCAGACCTTCCGGCGCATCACGCTGCCGTCGATCAAGTGGGCGGTCGTGTACGGCGTGGTGCTGAGCCTCGCCCGGTCGCTCGGCGAGTTCGGCGCCGTGAAGATCGTGTCGGGCAACGTCGTGAAGCGTACGCAGACCGCCTCGCTCGTCGTCGAGCAGCAATACCAGAACTTCCGCCAGACGAGCGCCTACGCCATGTCGTTCCTGCTCGCGGCCGCGTCGATCCTTTGCATCATCATCGTGTCGTTTCTGCGACCCAAGACCGAGAAGTGAAGGGGAATCGATGAGCATCGAGGTGCGCAACGTCACGAAGCGCTTCGGTGACTTCGTCGCGCTCGACGACGTGTCAGTCACGATCCCCACCGGCGGGCTCACCGCGCTGCTCGGCCCGAGCGGCGGCGGCAAGTCGACGCTGCTGCGGGTCATCGCCGGGCTCGAGACGGCCGACACCGGCTCGGTCGTGATCGAAGGCCGAGAAGCGAGCCATCTGCCGCCCCAGAAGCGCAACGTGGGCTTCGTCTTCCAGCACTACGCGGCGTTCAAGCACATGTCAGTGGCGAAGAACGTGGCATTCGGACTCGAGATCCGCAAGCAGCCGAAGGCCGAGGTCAAGGCCAAGGTGCAGGAGCTGCTCGAACTCGTGCATCTCGAGCACTTCGCGCACCGGTTGCCGTCACAGCTGTCGGGCGGGCAGCGCCAGCGCATGGCGCTCGCCCGCGCGCTCGCCATCGAACCGAGCGTGCTGCTCCTCGACGAGCCGTTCGGCGCCCTCGACGCGAAGGTGCGCAAGGAGCTGCGCGAGTGGTTGCGTCGACTGCACGACACCGTGCACGTCACCACCGTGTTCGTCACCCACGACCAGGAGGAAGCGCTCGAGGTCGCCGACGAGATCGTCGTGATCGACAACGGGCGCATCGAGCAGATCGGCACCCCCGACGATCTTTACGACCGCCCGGTCAACGCGTACGTGATGACCTTCCTCGGTCCCACCACCACACTCGCCGGTGATCTGGTCCGCCCGCACGACATCGAGGTACACACCACGCCGTTTCGTGACGCGCTCGGCGGTCGGATCACGAGCACGCTGCGCGTCGGGTTCGAGATGCGCGTCGAGGTCGCCATCGACGGTGGCACCACCGACGAGGCCGAGACCGTGCTGGTCACGATGACCCGCGCCGAGTTCCAGGCCCAGCGGCTCGAGCAGGGCACGTCGGTGTGGCTGCGCGCCGTCGACGCCGCACCGCGGCTCGCGGTGGCGCGTCCGGATGCGGTGGTGGGAGGACCAGTTCCCGCCTGACCACCGCGCACGGTGCAGAATGGCGCCGTGAACATCTCCGCCAAGGCCGAGTACGCGGTTCGCGCCCTGCTCGTGCTCGCCGCCGACCCCGAGAACAAAGCCATCCCCGGTGAGGCGATCGCCCGCAGCCAGAAGATGCCGACCAAGTTCGTGGAGAACACCCTCGTCGAACTGCGGCGCACCGGCCTCGTGGCGAGTCAACGCGGCGCGTCGGGGGGCTTCAGGCTCGGACGACCCGCAGCGCACATCACCATCGCCGACGTCATCCGAGCCGTCGATGGTCCGCTCGCGGAGGTACGCGGCGACCGGCCGGAGAACGCGGTCTACGAAGGGCCCGCGCAACACCTGCAGACCGTGTGGGTCGCGACCCGGGCCAGTCTGCGCAGCGTGCTCGAACACGTGACCCTCGCCGACGTCGTCGCCGGGAAGATCCCCAAGCGCATCCTGAAGCTCACCGAGGTACCCGACGCATGGCGGCCGCATTAGCGCCAGTCGCCAGCCGAACGTAGAGCCCAGCGATGTCATCCGTGGCGGTGGCGGCGCTCGGATTGGTGGCGTGAAGGGTGCCCATACTCCCGGAGGGGGCGGGAGTATGGGCACCTTCGCGGACCGATTGGATCGCGGCCGCCTTGGACATGTGCCCACCCGCGCCTGGTTGGCCGGGCTGGGCCGTGTTCAGCGTGCCGTGCGCGACCCTGACCCCGATGGTCTGTCGGTCACAGCCACATATCTTGCGAATGCGGCCGGGAGTGCTCCCGGTGCTGGCCTCGTTCGCTTCGACAGCCGCATCATGAAGGGCGGCGACGGCGGCGGATAGTGACTTCGGACCTTTCCGCGCGAGTTGTCCCGCGGCCGTCCGCAACACCTGCGCGAACCCTGGTAACGCCCGCGTATTCATCGGTTGACGCGGGAGGGTTGCGCGCGTCCCGGTCTTGGGGGTGGAGGTCCGGCGGCGGGGTGTGTTGATCTGACAGGTCCCGCGAAGTCTGGTTTGCTGTGGCTCCGGCGTCGCTTCATCGGGGCTGGGGATCGGCGAGAACGCATGATGGGTTCCACCAGCGACTCGGGTGAGGCCACGACTGCTTCACCCGACACGGCGACTGCTGAAGCCCCCGGTTCGGTCGTCGAGATCGCGCGGCTCGACGAGCACTGGATCGGCATGGATGAGGCGTTCGTGCGCGGGGTGATCGAGGCGTCGCCTGACGCCATGGTGGTCTGTGATGACAACGGCCGGATCGTGTTGGTCAACAGCCAGGTCGAGGTGTTGTTCGGTCATGCCCGCGCCGAGCTGGTCGGCGAGCCGATCGAGGCCTTGGTTCCTGACCGGCTCCAGCATGTGCATCGTCGTCACCGTTCGGGGTATCGGGCCGCTCCGACGACGCGGCCGATGGGCGAGGCATCGCAGTTGTGGGGTCTGCGCGACGACGGCAGCGAGTTCGCGGTCGAGATCGCGCTCAGCCCGCTTCGGGTTGGTGATGGGGTGCTCACTATCGCGACGATCCGCGACGTGTCGGCGCGTCGAGCCAGCGAGGCGGCGGCACGCGACGTGCGACGCAGCCTCGACCTCGCCCGCGACGGCGTTGTGCTCGTCGCGTTCGATACAGGTGTGGTCGCCTACGCGAACGAGGGGTTCTGTCGCCTGACCGGCTATGCCCGTGACGAACTGGCTTCGATGAACGCGGCGGATCTGTGCCCAGATCTGAGCATCGGGGAGGTCACCTCGTTCCTCGCGTCTGTCGCTTCGGGGCTCGTGGAGTCGGTCGAGT
>JANMVY010000858.1:0-2112 GCA_031393535.1 Actinomycetes bacterium
GACGCGCAATGCCGATCTCACCGTGCGCGAGAGCGACGCCGAGGACTTGCTGTTGGCAATCGAGTCAGAGTTGCGGCGGCGTCGCTTCGGTCGCACGGTGCGGCTCGAGATCGCCGCGACGATGAGCCACGAAGTACGCCAACTGCTCGTACGCGAACTGGACCTCGAGGACGAGGACGCGTACCCGATCGCGACGCTCGTCGACCTCAGCTCGTTGTTCCAGTTGGCGTCGCTGCGGCGGCCCGACCTCCTCGACCAACCGTGGACCGGCGTGACCGAGCCCCGACTCGTCGACGACAACGACGAGCGCGGCATCTTCGCGATCCTGCGAGATGGTGACGTGCTCGTGCATCACCCGTACTCGTCGTTCGCCACGTCGGTGGTGGAATTCATCCGCCAAGCCGCGGATGACCCACGCGTGCTCGCAATCAAGATCACGATCTATCGCACCTCCGGTGACAGCCCGATCATCGAAGCGCTCGTCGACGCGGCGGAGAAAGGTAAGCAGGTCGCGGTGCTCGTCGAATTGCAGGCGCGCTTCGACGAGCGGGCGAACATCGAGTCGGCGAGACGACTCGAGCAGGCAGGCGTGCACGTTGCCTATGGCATCGTCGGATACAAGATCCACACAAAGGTGTGCCTGGTCGTCCGCGACGAGCCCGAGGGTGTCCGTCGTTATTGTCATGTCGGCACCGGCAACTACAACCCGGGCACGGCGCGGCTCTACGAGGACATTGGGTTACTCACCGCGGATACCCAGGTCGGTGAGGACTGCACGCACCTGTTCAACTCGCTGACAGGCTACGGCCGCGCAGCCGGCTACCGGCGGTTGCTCGTCGCGCCCGACTCGCTTCGACAAGCGCTCGTCGCGCGCGTCGAGAACGAGATAGCGCACCGCGGCCGCATCGTGATGAAGATGAACAGCCTGGTCGACCCGGAGTTCGTCGAGATCTTGTTGCGCGCGTCGCAGGCTGGCGTCGAAGTCGACCTTGTGGTGCGCGGCATCTGCTGTCTGCGGCCCGGGGTGCCCGGCGTGTCCGACAACATTCGTGTGCGCAGCATCGTCGGCCGCTACCTCGAGCATTCGCGCCTCTACTGTTTCGCAAACGGGCGAGGTCCGGGCCGGCCTGAATACCTCATCGGCTCGGCCGACCTCATGCCGCGAAACCTCGACCGCCGAGTCGAAGCGCTTGTGCCGGTCAGCGACCCTCGACTCGTCGAACGCCTCGCCGAGATCCTCGAGGTGGAACTGGCCGACGACACGCTCGCCTGGTCGCTCGACGCCGACGGCGTGTGGACGCGGGCGAACGGCGGCACCCTCGACGCGCACCTCGAATTCCAACGCCTCGCACTCGAGCGGCGCGCGACGTGCGCGGATGGCTGACGATCCGCCCGCGGTCCGGCTGGTGCGCGCCGCGGGCGGCGTCGTGACGCGTCGTGGACCGGACGGCGTCGAGGTGCTGGTCGTGCACCGTCCGCGCTACGACGACTGGACCCTGCCGAAGGGCAAGGTCGAGCGCGACGAGACGGCGGCCGACACGGCGCGGCGCGAGGTGCAGGAGGAGACCGGCTTCGTCTGCTCGGTGGGTCCGGAGATCGCGGAAGTGGGCTACTTCGACCGCCGCGGTCGTGCGAAGCTGGTGCGCTACTACGCGATGCGTGTCGAACACGGTGTGTTCAACGCCAACGACGAGGTCGACGCGATTGCGTGGTGCGCGCTGCCGGGCGCGGTGGCGAAGCTGACCTACGTGCGCGACCACGAGGTCGCGTCGGCCGGCGCGGCTATCGAATGGTGACTCGGGCATTGCGTTTGCGGGCAACCGGTGCCGTGAAATCGATCATGCAGCCATGCATGCTCCACGCGAGCTGCAAAGATGGACCATTCGGTGGGCCGGCTGGCCCTCGGAACGAAACAACGGCAAGGGGGACACGGTGCCCGAGGAGTCGCGCAGGAGTTATCACCACGAGCTCGACGACGTGAAGAGCGACATCGTCCAGCTCGCCGCACTCGTCACAGAGGCAATTCCGCGCGCCACCCAAGCCTTGCTCGACATGGACCTCCAGGCGGCCCAGCGGGTCATCGATCACGACGACGTGCTCGACCAGAAGTCC
>JANMVY010000859.1:0-2459 GCA_031393535.1 Actinomycetes bacterium
CGGTGGAGCGCATCGGGATGGCTGGTGAGCGGCCCGACCATACCTATCGTGGGGTCGGCGAGGGGCGCGCACAACCGATCGAGCCAGCCGTCGGCGACGACAGTGTCATCGTTGAGGAACACGAGCAATTCGCCGCGTGCATGGCTCATACCGCGATTGGTCGCTGCCGCAAAACTAAGGCGCTCGGGCGCGATCACCGCGCGCACCCGTGGATTCTGATGCGCGATCGCCCGCAAATAGTTGGCTACCTCGTCGGGTGCGTCGCTGGCCACCACGATGAGCTCATAGGTGACGGCCGCCGATGCGAGCAGCACCGACTCGACACAAAGCCGCAGAAACGCCAGATTGTCGGTGGTTGGCACGACGATCGACACGGTTGGTAATGCTTCGACCGGCGTCGACTTCGCGAGCCGGTAGACAGGGCGGGTAGCGAGATAGGTTCGTGTGTGCGGCGCGAGCATGGACGGTCGCTTCGATACGAGGTCGAGCCGCAAATCCTCGGGGAGATCGAGCTCCGCGGCGTGGGCGCGAGGGCGGCGCACCGTGATGCCGGCGGCGTCGAGCAGCCGCCCCAATACGAGATCGGAGTCGAAGTACTCCAGCGCGATCGCCCGCGCCGCTCGACGATGCTCGCCCGGGTTGGCAGCGATAGCGCCGAGCGCGTCGGCGGCGCCGTCGAGGTCGTCGAACGCGAACAGGCCCGCACCGGTAGGGAGCACGCGATCGAAGCCCGTGTTCTGCGTGACCACCGGGCGCCCCGACGCGAGGTAGGTCGCGCTGCGATCGCTGAACCATCCGGTGTGGAACGCGACATTCTGTTCCTTGGCCACCGTGAACTCGCCCTGCGACGCTCCGATGTACGCCTGATAGAGCCACGGGTCCATAGACATCGGCAGCGCCGGCACGGTGCGCCACCCATGGGCATGGAGGTGTGCCTCATCGGTTGCGTCCGCTCGGGAGAGCGCTAGCTCAAGCGGATATGGTGATCGCGCGGGAAGGTCGATCACCTTGTCGAACTCGGCGTGCTTGCTCCACGAGAGCGTGCGATTTGCGAAGGTGACCGGGCGACCGAGTTGTTTCCAGTTGCCGACGGTGGTGAACGCATCGGAGGTCGGTTCCGAGGCGGGCCATAGGTCGTTCACGATTGGTTGGCGAGTCGGAGTGAACACGAACCGATCGCTCACGGGCAGCGTGCATGACTCGTCGCCGAGGTTCTCGGCATACGTGAACAGCGCCGCATGCGCGTCGAGGAACTCTTCGGTGGACCGCACGCCGTCATGCAGTTCGATTTGGATTTGCACCGGGTCGGTCTCGAGGTAGATGAGCCGCCCCGGTGCCGTGTGCTCGTCGAGGGGGACGGTTCCGCCGTGCAGGTTGATGATGGCGACGGCATTGCGATACAGCTGCCCGAGCTCCCTCGCGCTGATGCCGTAGACGCGGCCGTCGTCGTGTAGCGCGTGGAACGCCCACTGTTGCTCGAGCCCGTACGGACGCAGCATCGCGTCGATGAACCCTGCGGCGAGTGCGCTGCTGTCATCGTGCTCGGTGCGCATGAGCATGCCCGGGGTGCGCGCGTGCGCCTCGACGTACCACACTTCAAACCCGAGTTGCTCGAGGCCCAGCACGTACTGCAACGTCTGCCAGATCACGCCGCCAACCGGTGTCTTGGTCACGGTGCCGAGGATGACGATGCGCTCACGCATTGGGTGCCACATCGTCGGTGCGGTCAGCATCACGTTCAATCGCGGGCTCGCGCCGCAAAATGCGGATGGTCTTGTCGATCTCGGTGTCGTCGCCAGCGATCGTCTCCGCGAGGCGATTGCGACGACGCACCTCGCCTTGCAACTTGTGCAGTTGTGCAAACAGTCCGTCGTTGACCATGAGGACCTCGGGCGGACCGGCCTCGACGATGCGACCCTTCTCGAGTACCAAAATGAGATCTGCATTGCGCACCGTCGACAGGCGATGGGCGACGATGAACGTCGTGCGCCCGACCATGAGTCGGTCGAGCGCGTCAAGGATCGTTGCCTCGGTCCGCACATCGACCGAGGATGTCGGCTCGTCGAGCACGAGTATCGGCGCGTTCTTCAAAAACGCCCGCGCGATGGCGATGCGTTGCCGCTCACCGCCCGAGATCTTGGCCCCGTCCTCGCCGAGCACGGTTGCGTAACCGTGCGGCAACGAGCTGATGAAATCGTGCGCGTCCGCGGCTCTGGCCGCGGCCTCCACCGCGTCGTCGGTTGCCCATCGGCGACCGTAGCGAATGTTTTCGGCGATGCTGCGGGCGAAGAGCTTCGGTTGCTGGTGGACGAACGCGATCTGCTCGCGCACAGATTGGAACGTGAACTCGCGAAGGTCGCGGCCCCCGATGAGTACCTGACCGTCGTGCGGGTCGAGAAAGCGGCTGAGTAGCGCGAGCATCGTCGACTTGCCGGCACCGGTCGGGCCGACGATCGCGA
>JANMVY010000540.1:0-1561 GCA_031393535.1 Actinomycetes bacterium
GATGATCGCCGAACGGCGCGCCCACCCGGTCGACGACCTGCTCACCGCGCTCATCACGGCCGAGGAGGACGGCGATCGGCTCAGTGGGCCTGAGCTGCAGGCGATGGTGGTGCAGCTGATCTTCGCGGGGCACGAGACCACGCAGAACCTGTTGGGCAACGGCATGTACCGCCTCCTCGAAGAGCCGCGCCAGCTCGCGATATTGCGCACCGACCGCTCACGCATCGCGAGCGCCATCGACGAGATGCTGCGGCGTGATCCGCCGATCCTGTTCACTTCACGAATCGCCCGCGAGGCAACGGAGATTTCGGGCATCACGATCGCCGCGGATCAACTCGTGATGCTGAACCTCACCGCAGCCAACCATGACCCGGCGCGTTTCGCCGATCCGCTCCGCTTCGACATCGATCGCCGCGACAACCGCCACCTGTCGTTCGGTCACGGTGTGCATTTCTGCCTCGGCGCGAACTTGGCGCGGCTCGAGGCCGATGTTGCCTTCAACACGTTGTTCGACCGGTTCTCGACGATCGACGAGACATCCACCTCGCAATGGGCCGCGTACACGCCGCTGCGCGGGCGAGAGCGTCTCGACCTCGAACTGCATTGATGTGCGCACGTGCGATCCGGTTCTTCGAGAGCGCCGCTGGTGACCTCTCGAACAGCCAGTTCGGCGGGACGAGCACGTTCAGTGGAACTGGTCTTCTTCTGTCGAGCCCTTGAGCGCGAGCGTGGCCGACTTGCCGCCGCTGATCACGGTGGCGATGTCGTCGAAGTACCCGGCACCGACCTCGCGTTGGTGACGGGTCGCGGTGTAGCCCTCACCCTCGGACTCGAACTCGCGGGTTTGCAGCGCGACGTACCCCGTCATGTCGCTATGGGAGTAGGCCTTCGCGAGCTCGAACATCGAGTAGTTCAGCGCATGCCAACCCGCCAGCGTGATGAACTGGAACGCGTAACCCATCGCGCCGAGTTCCTTTTGGAAGGTGGCGATGGTGGCGTCGTCGAGGTACTTGCGCCAGTTGAACGACGGTGAGCAGTTGTAGGCGAGCATCTTGTCGGGGAACTGGGCCTTGACCGCTTCGGCGAAGCGGCGCGCTTCGTCGAGGTCGGGTGTCGACGTTTCGCACCAGATGAGATCGGCGTAGGGCGCGTACGCGAGCGCACGGCTGATCGGTGCCTCGATGCAGGCCCGTGTATGGAAGAAACCCTCGGGCGTGCGTTCACCCGAGATGAACGGGCGGTCGCGTTCGTCGACGTCGCTCGTGATGAGCGTGGCCCCGAGCGCATCGGTGCGGGCGACGACAATGGTCGGCACGCCCGACACGTCGGCCGCAAGACGAGCGGCGGCGAGCGTACGCACGTGCTGCTGGGTGGGGATCAGCACCTTGCCGCCCATGTGGCCGCACTTCTTCTCCGATGCGAGCTGGTCCTCCCAGTGCACACCGGCGGCGCCCGCTTCGACCATGGACTTCATGAGCTCATAGGCGTTGAGCGGGCCTCCGAAGCCGGCTTCGGCATCGGCCACGATCGGAATCATCCACTCACGCGTCGCGTGGCCACC
>JANMVY010000032.1:0-3592 GCA_031393535.1 Actinomycetes bacterium
CCTCGACCCACCGATTGGCCTTCTGATTGGGTGCGCGGTCGACTCATGAAATCATGGCGCATCGCGTGCGGTTGAAGCGCCACGAACAAGATGCTCGAGCGTTCAGCGCACCGGTCGATCGCCGCGCTCGCCGCGGACTTGAACGAGTGGATCGCCGCCTGGAACGACAACCCGAAAGGTTTTGTCTGGCACAAGACCGCCGACCCGGTCCTCAAACCTCAAGAAATACTTGACGAACCTCTGACGCGGGACGCTAGGCGAGGAACGCGCCTGTGAGGTCGACGATGAGATGGGTGCCGGTTTCGGCGTAGGCGGAGAGTTGGCCCTCGGGGGTGATTGGCATGATGGCGTGGTTCGCTCGGGTTTGATCGGCTGCGTCGAGGTTGAGCGTGCTGACCTCGGGTCGGGGTGTGTCTGATCGTGGCCAGACGGTCACGAATCCCGGGGCGGTCGATTGTGTGGCGGTGACGTTGCCGACGAGGGCGGCGACGTTGTCGACGGGTACGCGGTTGCGGGCGTCGAAGTCGCGGTGTTGTCCGGGTCCGATGATGCCGGCGGGCACGCCGATGCCGGATCGGGTGTCGAGGACGCGTCGGGGTGAAAAGGCGATGAAAAGCCCGCTCGTTGAGGTGGGCGACGAGTCGTTCGTGATGTATCCGACGACGTCGACGATGAGGTGCGCGCCGGTTGTGGTGGCCAAGCGGATTGTGCCGTCACCGACCGCGACGATGACCTGGTTTGCTCGTGTTTGCGCGGCGGCGTCGACGTTGAGGTTGCTGGTGGGCGGTTGGGCGCCGCTGGCCCGCGGCCATACGGTGACGAAGCCGGCGTTCGTCGAGCCGGCCGCGGTGAGATTGACCACGATCGCCGACGCGCGGCCTGGGGGAATGCCGGGGATCGCGTTGATGGAAAAGTCTGCAACAGTTGGCGCCTCGGCGCCTGCGGGACGGGTGTCGAGGACGCGAACCGGGGGGAGGGCTTGGAACCGTCCCGCGGCCACGGGTGTGGTTACCGGCGCGTAGTAGCCGAGGAGATCGACGATGAGGTGCGTGCCCGATTCGGTGAACAAGCTCAACGCACCCGACGCAGTCAACGCCATGGTAACGAGGTTCGCGATGGTGCCCGCCGTGCTCGCGACGTTCAGGCTCGACGCCTCGGGGCGTGGCGCACCGGCGGGCCACACCGTGACGTAGCCGGGACCGTCGGCGTCGGTCGCGGTCACGTTGATCACCACTGCTGTCGCGGTGGGCGCCACGACACCAACACCGACACCGGCCACGGCGACATCGATGCTGGTGCCCGCGCGGACCTTGTGCGCCGCGCCGTTGCGTGTGTCGAGAATCCGCGTTGGTTCGACCGGGATGAAACGCGACCCGATCGCCGGGGCACCGATGCTTGTGGTGGTGGTGGTCGTCGCCGGAAGGGTGGTCGTAGGCGAAACCGTCGTGGTCGTGGTCGGCGGTGTCGTGGTGCCGATCCCGAACTTGTAGATCATCAGATCGCCCGAGGTGCCTTGCGCGCCCGTGACGAACGCGCCGTCGCTTCCAATGGCGACAGCCAACGCGTCACCGGACTCGAAGGTGACCAGGCCGTTGGTCCCGAAGGTCGTATCAACCGATCCGGAGCTCTGGTAGCGCGCCATGAACCATCGATAGGCGTTGTTCGCGTAGAAGCCTCCAACTGCGAGCATCTTGGCGTCGGTCTGAAACGCGAGGCCGTGCACCGCGACGTAGGAGTCCGACACGGTCATGTTCGTGTAGCCGCCGGTTCCGAACGACACGTCGAGCGCGCCGTCGGCAGTGAGGCGAACCACGCTGATCTCGCTGCCGTTCCCGTTCGAACCCTTCCCGCCGACGCTGATCGCATCACTCGGACCGACCGCGACCGCACTGGCCGCGTCGCTACCCGCGTGACTCCCTACCAACGCGATGCCGGTGCTACCGAAGCTCGTGTCGACATCGCCGTTGGGCGTGAGCCGCGTCACGACCATCTTGTAGGGCGCGCTGGTCGTCGCCGCGGCCACGATGATGCGACCATCCGATTGCAGAGCGATCGTCGAGGTTGTCTGCGCGGTCAACACCACGTGGCCGCCGGTTCCGAACGACACGTCGAGCGAGCCGTCGGTGTTGAATCGCACTGCCTCTGCGGTGGTGCCTGAAGGCCTGGTGGTATCGCTGATCGTCACGATCTTCCCGTCGCCCTGAACGACGAGCCCGTTGACGAGGCCGGGCGGGAACCCGTCGATGTTCACGCCGGTGACGAGGCCGTCGCCGCTAAAGGACGTGTCCAGCGCGCCGTTGGGAAGGTATCGGACGATCGCCAGGCGGTGGCTGATGCCGGCGCTGGCGAAGCCCCCGGCGACGATCTTCCCGTCGGGTTGCAGGGCCAGGGCTGTTGCGCCGCTGAACGTCGACGAGAACGAGTTGTTCGCGAGTCCATCGACGCCGAATGACACATCGGGACGGCCGTCGGCGAGCACGCGCATCAACACGAAGTTGCCGTTCGGGAGGCCGCCTTGGCCCGCGACCAGTACCTTGCCGTCGGGCTGCACGAGGACCGCGTTGCCTTGATCAGTGCTCGCGAATGCGCCACCGACGTTTCGACGCACGACACCGCTTTCGCCGAATGACTGGTCGAGTACGCCCGCGGGAGCAGACGCCGAGGTGCCCGGCGTGAGTCCGAGCACGGCCGCGACGACCGCGATCGCCGTCACCAACACGGGAACTCGTCGACAGCGCCACATGACCGAACCTCTCCGGCAGAAATCGACGAGGGTGGACGACAAACGGTATGGGCATCGCCACCACCGCGACCAGAGCCGCACGGATCATCGATAGGCGGCTCATCGAGGTCCACCCCGGCATCGCATGCGGCTTCCTCAACCGCCACAACTACCGGCTCCGCATGCTCCTATCGCCGGTGGACTCACCTACCCTGACCTCACATACGAGGAACCAGATTTGATCGATGCGTTCCGCGCGGGAGGGTGCAGCAAATCGGCGGACCGTCGACGGCGGAGTCGGCTGAAGTGGACGGGCCTGTCGGAGGCCGAGCTTCTCAGGGTAGAACACGCCGCGCGATGGCGTCGATCACTGCGAGCGTGCGGTGCGTGCCGTCGGCCTCGCCCTTCTCGAAGTCGTCACCGTTGGTTGCCATGGTGTTGGTGACGTGTGCGACGCATACGACATCGCGCGATCGTGCCTCGGCGTAGGCGTACAACGCGGATGCTTCCATCTCGACGGCGAGCACTCCGGCGCGGCGGGCGTGGTCGATAGCCGTCGCGGTCTCACGAAACGGTGCGTCGGTGGTCCAGGTCGGGCCGACATGGACCGGCTCGCCGAGTGACGCGAAGGCGCCGACCAGCCGGTCGCTCAACGGCCCGGCGATTCGGCTCCACTGCGCAGCGGGGAGATAGTGCAGGCTGGTTCCCTCGTCGCGCAGTGCATTGTCGATGAGGATGAAGTACGGCGGTTCGCCGACTGGGGTGATGACGCCGGCCGAGGTGACCGACACGATCAACGAACATCCCGAGGCGTGGAGTTCCTCGGCGACGAGCACCGCGAACGACGCGCCGACGGCACATGGAACGATG
>JANMVY010000047.1:0-3310 GCA_031393535.1 Actinomycetes bacterium
CTCATAACCGGCATGTTGTTCTTCATCGCCGGTTCCGTGAAGGAGCGCTACCACACCCTCGAGATCGGCAAGCTCGGCGGGTTGCTGCTCGACGCGCCGAAGATGGGCTGGCTCCTCGGACTGTGTGTCATGGCGTCGCTCGGATTGCCGGGACTCGCCGGATTCTGGGGTGAGTTCCCGGCGATCTTGTCGTCATACAGCCCGGCGCACGGGCTCAACGTCGAGTTGTACCGCGTGTTCATGGTCATCGCGGCGCTCGGCACCGTGCTCGCTGCCGGCTACTTGTTGTGGCTCCTGCAACGCACCGCGTTCGGCGCGTCGAAGCGCCACGGTGATGACCACGAACGCGTGCACGACATGCATGTGAGCGAGGGCCTTGCCTGGGCGCCGCTCATTGCGCTCATCGTCGCCCTCGGCGTGTACCCAGGGTTGATCTTCAAATCCACCGACGCCGCGGTCGGCAAGAGCCTTGCTGCCTGCCTCGTCGACGAGAAGGGCCCGACGTGTCCTGAGCTCGCCGACCAGCAACACGCCGCACAAGGGAAGTAGCCCGTGCTCGCCGAGCTGTCGTTCAGCGCACCACACGTCGACTTTGCGGCGCTCGCGCCCGAGATCGTCCTGACCGTGGGGGCGGTGCTCCTTGTCTTGATCGACGCTCTCGCGCTCGAAAAGGCCAAACCGTTCATGTCGATGCTCGCTGGCGGCACCCTGCTCGGCGCGATGATTCCCATCTTGTGGCTCGCGAACGACGGCGTTGATCGGTCGCTGTTCGGCGGCGCGTTCGTGGTCGACAACTTCGCCCTCGTCCTGAAGGCGATGTTCCTCTTGTCGGGCTACGTGGTGGTCCTGCTCGCGACCAATTACATCGCCGAGGGTGACTACTGGGAGAGCGAGTTCTACGCGCTCTTGTTGTCGTCACTTCTCGGCATGGTGGTCATGTGTTCAGCGCGCGACCTGCTCACGATCTTCGTGGCGCTCGAGCTGCTGTCGATCCCCGCATACATGCTCGCCACCTGGCGCAAGCGCGACCTGCGCAGCAACGAAGCCGGCATCAAGTACTACCTGATGGGTGTGTTCGCCTCGGCGATCATGCTCTACGGCATGTCGCTCGTGTTCGGCGCGGCTGGTAGCACGCTGCTCACCGATATCGCGCCGGCCATCTCGGGCGACCAGCCCCGCGCAACCGTGGTGCTCGGCATCTTGTTCGTGATCATCGGCTTCGGCTTCAAGGTGTCGGCGTTCCCGTTCCATACCTGGGCGCCCGACACCTACGAAGGCGCACCGACACCGGTCACCGCGTTCTTGGCCGTGGCATCGAAGGCGGCTGGTTTCGTCGCGATCCTCCAACTCGTGTACGTCGGCTTCGGCTCGCGCGACGATGTGTATCAGCCCCTCATGTGGGTGCTCGCCGCGGGTTCCATGACCGCCGGCAACCTCATGGCGCTGCGGCAGAAGAACATCGTGCGGCTCATGGCCTATTCGGGAATCGCGCAGGCGGGGTACATGCTCGCCCCGCTGGTGGTGGCCGGCAACGCCAAAGTTGGCGACAAGCCGCTCCAGGCGGTCGTCGGCTACCTGCTGATTTACGCGGCGATGAACCTCGGTGCGTTCGGGGTCATCATGGCCGTTGCGCGCAAGACACGTTCAGCCGAAATCTCGTCGTTCAAGGGGTTGTTTCAGTACGCCCCCGGCCTCACCGTCGCAATGACCGTGTTCCTCATGTCGCTCGCCGGTATCCCGCCCCTCGCCGGTTGGTTCGCCAAGTTCCAGGTGCTCAACGCGTTGCTGTCGGCGAGCAACACCTCCGGAGTGTTGATGGGCGTGTTGGTCGGCGTCAACTCGGTGATCGCCCTGTACTACTACGGCTCGATCGCCCGCACGATGTGGGCTGACGAGGTGCCCGACGGCGATCGCACACCGGTGCGGGTGCCGCCAGCGCTCGTGTCGGCCATCGCCATCACGGTCGTGCTCACCGTCGTGTTCGGCGTGTTGCCCCAGGCCATCGGCCACTTCACCGACGGCGGTCTCCTGGCCCTCGGCGGGTGAACCCCCTCGCCGATGCGCTCGCCGCGCGCATCGTGCGCGACGGGCCCTTGTCGTATTCGTCGTTCGTCGAGGCTGCGCTGTACGCGCCCGGTGTCGGGTTCTACGAAACCGTTGGCCGCGCCGGCCGGCGCGGCGACTTTCTCACGAGTCCCGAAGTCGGCCCCCTGTTCGGCGCGGTGATGGCGCGGGCGCTCGACGCCTGGTGGGTCGATCTCGGTCGCCCCGACCCCTACCCGGTCGTCGAGGTCGGGGCCGGTCCGGGCACCCTCGCCCGTGCGGTGCTCGCGGCCCGGCCGATGCTCGCCTGTCGCGACGCGTTGCGCTACCGCACCATCGAACGGTCGGCGCGCCAACGCGCCGCGCACCCGGCCGAGGTCGAGGCACGCGCCGCTCTCGACACGGGCCGCCTCGTTGGCGTGGTGCTCGCGAACGAACTGCTCGACAACCTGCCGTTCGATTTGATCGAGGCCACCGCGGGCGTGTGGCGTGAGGTCCGTGTGGCCCTCGAGGCCGAGCAGTTCGTCGAGGCCACGGGCGACGTCGTGACCGACGAGCACCTGCCGAGCGCTGTTCCCGACGGCACGCGCCTGCCGCGCCAGAGCGCCGCCGCGGCGTTCGTGGCCGACGTGGTCGACCGGCTGGCGGGTGGCCATCTTGCCATCATCGATTACGTCGCCGACACGGCCGCGTTCGTCGCCCGCGACTGGCGGGAGTGGGTCCGCACATATCGAGCGCACGAGCGCGGCGGCCACCCGCTCGACGATCCGGGTACCCAGGACATCACCTGCGAAGTCGCGATCGATGAGATCGTTATGGCGGTCGCGCCACACGCGGTCGTCTCGCAGGCCGCATTTCTCATCAACCACGGCATCGAGGAGCTCGTGGCACAGGGCCGCGCGCTGTGGCAAGCCGGTGCGGCGGTTGGTGACCTCGCAGCGTTGCGAGGTCGTAGCCGTGTCCGTGAGGCCGAGGCGTTGTGCGACCCGGCCGGCCTCGGCGGCTTCACGGTGATGCACTGGGTTCGTTGAGGTCGCGACGCCGAGGGTCTCGACGCCACATCTGGCGACCGCAACCGGTTCGGCGTAGCATCACGAAAACGATCGCAATCTCAGCACGGGGGTAAAGCATGGCTCGGTACTACCAGGTCATCTCCGCGGATGGTCACGTCGAGACGCCACCAGATCCGTGGATCAAGTATGTGCCTGACCGGTGGAAGGACCGCGCGCCGCGACTCATCCACCTGCCCGAGGGCGGCGAGGGTTGG